>NZ_NSDH01000019.1:0-62072 GCF_002289525.1 Bacillus sp. 7705b
TTCGTAATTGAATTGACACACTGAGATTACAGAAAAAAACAAGCTATGTCAACTTAAAAAAGTTATTTATGCGTTTACACCTCATCAGATGAAATAAAATAAGGGCCATAAGCCCTTATTCTGTTGTTTGCGTCTCATCATCTTCAGAAAGCAAATGATAGGTTTCATGAAGAAATAAGGCGTATTCCCCTTCCTTCGTCGGATGTGGAACATACTCAGCCTGATTGATGTATTGTTCTTCTTTCTTTTCCAAGCGCTTCGCCTCCTTTTCTTATTAGATTGTCCAAAAAGCGGCTCCGTTATCATGAAAAAACCCCGCGGGTGCGGGGTTAGTCGTCTAATTCCTGTTTCATAATACGTCCGTCCTTTGCAGAGATGTCAAATTCTGCTTCAGTCCCTTGTTTCGTTTGAACCTCAATTTCGTAGATATAAGCACCGTCGTCTTCATCCAGCTTGCTTTCTGTAACGGTTCCAGCTGTTTTCTTTAGAGCAATCTGTTCTGCTTCTTCTTTTGTCAAAACAACTTGCTCTTTTTTCTCTTTTAACGGGTCATTGAGCGCTTGTTTGGTCTTGATATCCACATAAACATCATAATCTTCACCGTCTTTTTCGATTTCAACTTCATAAGCTTCTTTGCCGTTATAGATGTCTCTGTCGATGTCATCCACTGTTCCGTCAACAACTGTTTTGGCAATGGACTCCGCTTCTTGTTCAGTAAGTCCGCCAGTTTCAGAAACAGACTGTGTTTGTTCATTATTTTCTTTCGCAAACGCGTTGTAGCTGAACCCTCCGGCCGCTAAACACCCTGCTAATAAGCCAATCATCCATCTTTTCTTCAGCATATGTGATTCCTCCCTTGTTCGTTATGAGTTCAGTTTACACACTCAACATGAAAGGAAAACGAGAGAAAGATGAGAATTTGATGAGAAAACCATTAGTCTTCATAGATAATATTAGAAACTTTGCCGGTATAGGCGTTTATTTTCACCGTAGCTTCCTTGTCATTCGGGAGATCAACATCTACTTCAAACAGGAGAGTGCCTTCGCTTTCTTCCAAATCGGCGTCATCCGCTTTTCCTCCAGCCTCACGCTCTGCAATGGCTTTTGCCTCTTTTTCCGAAATTGTTGTCTTTTGTTTGTCTTTGCTGCTGATTTTATCAGCGGACACCACCGCTTTTGTCTTCATATCTACCTTCACTTCGTATGTTTCCCCATTATTTTTTTGAATGGTATACGACGCAACTCCGTGTTTTCGCGTGTGTTGTTTGACGGTGCCCGGCACCCGCACCAGAGCGAGGTGCTCAGCTTCTTTTTCTGTCATCTCAGATGTGTTCGTCTTTTTCACTCTGTTCATTGACAATATGTCGCCCGATTTAGCATCAGCTTTTAGAAAATAAATTCCTTTTGGATTTTCCAGAGTCATATCATACGTTTTTTTATCATTGGATTGCGTCACTTTTGTGATGTCGCCTTCATAGGAGGTTTCTACTTTTTTTATGACTGCCTCCTTTGACAGCACGTCCTCATGGGTTTGCTGAATGATAAGAACCGCGCAGATGACAATGGCTAAAACGGCTGCCGCAGCAGCAGCTCCTGTTTTCATTCGTTTTATCATAGCGCTCCCCCATTCTGTTCTTTAAATTGCATCGTGACATTTGTTCCCTGTCCCGGTTTGCTTTTTACAGACAGGTCAATACCATGCTCATCGGCAATATGTTTGGCAATGGATAGACCTAAACCCGTTCCGCCTGTTTTGCGGTTACGCGCCTCATCCGCCCGGTAAAAACGTTCAAACAGGCGCGGGATATGATCTTCAGGTATGCCGATTCCTTCATCCCTTACGGACAAAAACGGACGTCTGTTATTGGTTCCTGCGGAAATCACAATGGCCTTGTCACTATACTTTATGGCATTATCAAGCAAAATCGTCAGCAGCTGCTTTATGCGTTCTTCATCTGCCGTTACAAGCAAATTCTCCTTGTCCGTCTCGAGAAGGATGTCGCGTTTATAAACCGGCTGGAGTGTTTGTATGACGGCGCGCGACACTTCGATCAGGTCAACCGTTTTCAGATCAAGCTCCAGTTCTTTATGGGTCTTGGCCAGCGTAAGCAGCTGATTGGTCAGTTTTTTCATATGGACCGCTTCTGAATGAATAGCTTCAATGGATTCCTCAAGCACTTCAGGCTTTTTTGCCCCCCAGCGTTTCATCAGATTGCTGTAGCTTTCAATAATGGTGAGCGGGGTTTTCAGCTCGTGTGAAGCGTCTTGGACGAATTGCTGCTGTTTATCGTAGTGCTCTTTCAGCATGCTCGCCATCTCATTAAAGGTCAGCCCCATTTGATACAGTTCGTCATGCGACTGTCCTTCCAGAGAAATTGTTTTGAATGCTTTTTCTCTTTGTATGTCTTTCATTGTTGTCACCAATTGTCTGATTGGATTGGTGATATGGCGGGCGAGTAAGCTGCCGGCAAAGAAGGAAGCGATACAGACAGCCGCGCTGGCCGCAATTAAGATGATTCTTAGCAGAAGAAGACTCTCTTCTGTATGCTCCAGCCTTTCCACGAGCTGAAGCGATACGACTTGTCCGTCTGTCCAAATGACCGGGACAGCTGCTGCTGCAAACAGTTTGCCTTCATGCTTTGTCACGTCTGTCGTTTCTCCGCTGTGAAAAGAAAGAGGGAAGTCTTTATATGCTTTTTCCTTTGTGATGGTCATGACGGCTTTCCGATCCGCACTCACTACCCGCACCATTCCATTTGCCGGAAGATAGGCCTGCAGCATATCCTGCAAAGCCACTCCTTGTGTTTCGGCGGTATGAAGAGCTTCGGCGATATTGTCCGTTTCATCGGCAAGACGGGCCGCATCCTTTGAGGTGAGTGCCGATGAAAAAATGAGATAGACCGCAGTATGAACCAATACTAATAAAATCAACAGCCAAATGGATGTATAAAGATGAATCTTTGTCTTCAGCTTCATCATTTACCCCTTAATGGTATAGCCGACCCCGCGTACGGTATGAATCAGCTGTTTTTCGTAAGGATAGTCCAATTTTTTTCTGATATATCTTATGTACACGTCGACGACATTTGTATCACCGATGTAATCAAACCCCCATACAGAGCTGAGAATTTGCTCTCTCGTCAGCACTTGCTGCGGATGCTTCAGCATATAGACGAGCAAATCAAATTCCCGGGGCGTTAATTCAACCTCTTTGTCTCCCCGTCTGACTTCACGTGTTTTCTCGTTCACCTGCAAATCGTCATATGTCAAAAATGTGCCGATATCCTCTGTTTTGCTTCCGGTTTGGCGGAGTGCCGCTCTGATTCTGGCAAGCAATTCTTCAATTTCAAACGGCTTGGTGATATAGTCATTCGCACCGATGTCAAGCCCCGTTACCTTATCTGGAACGCTGTCGCGGGCTGTTAATAAAATAACCGGTGTCTCTTGATCCGTTTTCCTCAGCCGACGCAGCACTTCAAGCCCGCTCAACCCTGGCAGCATGACATCGAGCAGCAATAGGGAATACGAACCTTCCGTGGCCGCGTTAAGTCCTTCAGAGCCATTATGTTTGATGGTGACGCTGTATCCTTCATATTCCAATTCAAGCTGAAGGACCCTCGCGATTTTTTCTTCATCTTCCACAATTAATATGTGCCCTTTTTCCAATTCCGATCATCCTCTCATGTTCCTATATGAAAAAAATGATTTCATTGTTTACAAAATGATTCTTATCATCTATTATGATGTCAAAATAAAAAATTGTATACGGAAAGCACTAGGGGTGCTGTTATGGCTGAGATAAAGCGCGCAAAAACGGGCTTTGATCCCTTATGACCCGATCTGGATAATACCAGCGTGGGGAAGTGCAGGTTGACCGAAAGGTGTATTTTTTCGTGCGCTTACTCGATCTATGACTGCATATTCCCTAAGAATATGCAGTTTTTTATTTTACCAAAAAACAGGAGGTCAGAGAAATGGACAACTTATGCGGTACAAGCAGAATCGCCGGATTTCGGTTCTCTTTATACCCGATGACAGATGATTTTATCAGTGTGATCAAGTCTGCGCTGAAAAAAACGGATACGTCAAAGGTTTGGACAAAGACCGATCATATCAGCACAGTTTTGCGCGGATCGATCGAGCATGTATTCGACGCCGCCAAAGCCATCTACCTGTATGCAGCAAATAGCGAAAAGCACATTGTCATGAACGGGACGTTTTCCATCGGCTGCCCCGGCGATACACAAGGAGATACATATCTGATAGCAGATGAAAAGCGTGTCAACGAAGAATCTGTTCACGACCTGAAAGCAGAGGCTCCTTGCCAATTTGCGCTTTATCCGATGAATGAGCCGAATTATATGGACATTATCATGAAAGCTGTTGAAATCGCTAAGGCTGACGGCACCTTTGTACAGGGTGTTCATTACGCAAGTGAGGTAGACGGAGATGCACACGACGTGTTCCGGACACTGGAAGCCGCTTTCCGCATGGCAAATCAGCAAACAGCCCATGTCACCATGACCGTGAACTTCTCGGCAAACAGTCCATCAAGAAAACAGAAAGCAGGGATAAAATGAAAAGCTGGAAAGTAAAAGAAATTGTCATCATGTCTGTTATCAGTATTGTTTTTGGCATTGTGTATTTAGTATTCACCCATTTCGGAAACGTACTTGCAGGGATGTTCGGGCCCATCGCTTATGAACCGATTTACGGCATTTGGTTTATCGTGTCGGTGATTGCCGCGTACATCATTCGTAAACCGGGCGCGGCCCTTGTTTCAGAAATCATCGCAGCTCTCGTTGAATGTTTGCTGGGAAATCCTTCAGGCCCGATGGTTATGGTTATCGGCATTGTTCAAGGTCTCGGAGCAGAAGCTGTATTTCTTGCGACACGCTGGAAAGCTTATTCCCTTCCTGTGCTGCTTCTGGCGGGTATGGGGTCTTCGGTGTCCAGCTTTATTTATGATTTCTTTGTTTCCGGTTATGCGGCGTACTCACCAGGCTATCTGCTCATTATGCTTGTGATCCGTCTCGTTTCAGGTGCGGTCCTGGCCGGCCTTCTCGGAAAAGCTGTCAGCGATTCTCTCGCATATACGGGTGTCTTAAACGGAATGGCACTCGGAAAGGAACTGAAAAAGAAACGGAAACGGGTATCAAATCATGCAAGCCTATAACAAGTTGCTTTCGGTTGACCGGCTTAGCTTTTCATATGAAGAAAACGAGAAACCGATTTTTCAGGATATAACGTTTGAGCTCCAAAAAGGAGAATGCGCTTTATTGTTAGGGCCGAGCGGGTGCGGAAAAAGCTCGCTTGCCCTCTGTTTAAACGGGCTTTACCCTGAAGCTTGCGACGGGATGCTGTCTGGGCATGTATTCTTATTTCAAAAGCCGATCACTGACGCTGAAACCTCTGAAACAATCGCTCAGCATGTCGGAGTCGTCTTTCAGGACCCTGATCAGCAGTTTTGTATGCTGACAGTAGAGGATGAAATCGCCTTTGGATTGGAAAATCTGCAAATCCCCCAAGAAGAAATGGTGAAGAAAATTGATGACGTTCTGGAAAAATTACACATCACTCATGTAAAGGAAAAAACGATTTCCACTCTGTCAGGGGGACTGAAGCAAAAAGTCGCGCTCGCCTGTATTTTGGCAATGGAGCCTGAGCTCATTATTCTGGATGAACCGACTTCCCTTTTAGACCCTTATTCAGCACGGGAATTCGTTCAAATGATCAAAGAGCTTCAGCAGGAAAAAGGCTTCGGCCTTCTCGTGATCGAACATCAGCTTGATGAGTGGGCGCCTTGGGTTGAAAGAACAATCGTACTGGATGGAGCAGGCAAGAAAGCCTTAGACGGGCCGACTAAGGATATGTTTCAGCATCACTCAAACATGTTAAGAACAATGGGAATCGCTGCGCCAAAAATTTGTGGCTTACAAGAAAACGTGAGCATACCGTTTACATTGTCAAAAGAAACGCTGTTCAAGGAACCCTTCCCTGCTGGGCCTGCTGAAGAAGCGGCGGTTCTTTCTGCTGAACACGCAGTGCAGGTCCAGAGCTTATCGTTTTCAAGAGGACAGCAGACCATTTTCAAAGACATCAGTTTTTCATTGCGTGCAGGCTCTTTGACGGCACTTGTCGGGCCAAACGGCACAGGAAAATCTACGCTGTTGTCTGTTCTCGCCCGTTTGCTCAAACCGAAAAGCGGCAAGATTCTTCTGCATGATAAGCCTCTGGAGTCTTACAAAGAAAAAGAGTTTCGCAAACAAATGGGATTGGTTTTCCAAAATCCAGAGCACCAGTTTGTGACTGACACAGTATATGATGAGCTGCTGTTCGGCCATGCGGCAAATGCCGAAACCGAGAAAAAAGCGCAGAACCTGCTGCAGCGTTTCGGCCTTGCACATTTGGCGGACCACCATCCGTTTGCGATCAGCCAAGGGCAAAAACGGCGGCTGAGTGTCGCCACAATGCTGATGCACGATGTAACGGTTTTGCTTTTAGACGAACCGACCTTTGGCCAAGACGCCAAAACAGCCGCTGAATGCATGGAAATGATTCAGCATATCCAGACAGAAGGCACCGCTGTCCTCATGATCACACACGATATGGAGCTTGTATCTTCATATGCTGACAGCGTGCTTGTGCTTCACGGCACACATTTGGCCTTTGACGGAACACCGGAACAATTATTTTCCAGGGAAGCCGAGCTCGTCCAAAAAGCAAAGCTCACCCTCCCCCTTCGATATGAATGGATGACATACCAGCAGGAGGTGCGTGATGAAGCAGCCGTTACATCTCATTAACCCGGCAGTAAAAGCAGCGGCGGTTTTTTGCTGTGTCGTCATGCTGTCGTTTATTTACAATCCTTACACACCGGCGTGCTTTTATATCATGATTGTTGCGGGAGTCTTGTTTGCGGCCAGAATACCGCTGAAAAAATGGCTTTTGTTCACGATTCCGTTTTTGATTTTAGCATTCGGCTGCGTATGGACAGCCGCTGTTTTCGGCAAGATTCCGACGACCGCAGATAATTTTCTGTTTCAAGCCGGCCCTTTTTCGATCAACAGTGAAAATGTGGCTGTCGGCATCTCGCTCGGGTTTCGGATTTTGTGCTTTTCTGCCTTATCAATGATGTTTGTTTTTACAACCGATCCGATTTTATTTATGCTGAGTCTTGTGCAGCAGTGCAAGCTGTCCCCGAAGCTTGCATACGGCGTCATTGCCGGATTTCGTTTTCTCCCTCTGTTAAAAGAGGAGGTCCAGCTGATCCAGCAGGCACATAAAATCCGAGGCGGAGCGGCGGAAAATGGCTTAAAAGAAAAAATAAGCGCGTTAAAGCGCTATACCATCCCGCTATTAGCAAGCGCGATCAGAAAAGCGGAACGAACAGCTCTTGCGATGGAATCAAAAGGATTCACAGGCAGCCGAAACCGGACGTATTACCGGTCGCTTACCGTCAGCCCGCGTGACTGGCTGTTCTTTTTCCTCATTCTCTTGTTATTCGCAGGATCTTTTCTTGTGTCTTTATGTTTTACCTCATAGAAAAAGCCGCTATGTTGAATAGCGGCTTTTTTATTATTGATGATAGTTCAATGCTTGGGCAAGATTGGTTTTAATATTAATGTTCGTAAAATCAATTCCAAGCTGTACAGCGGTTTGCGCAATTTCTGGTCTGATTCCAGACAATGTGGATCTGACACCGATTAAAGTAAGCGCCTCAATCAATTTAAAGATTTGGTGCGCCACCATTGTATCAACAACGACGACACCTGAAAGATCGATCAACAGATGCTCAACGCGTCTTTTCGCACATGCATTAAGCGTGTTCTCAAGAATAAACTTTGCCCGTTCAGTATCAATATCACCGACAAGCGGCAGCAGAGCTGTCGTTTTGCTCAGAGTAATGACAGGCGAGCTTAATTCCAGTATCATTTCTCTCTGGGCATTTAATTGCTGTTTTGCATTCGATTCAGCGTGATCGACGAATGTATAAATGGTAAAATCAAAAACTTTCACAATCAAATCGGCCCATTTTTGTTTCTCTCCCGGTCCAAATGCCGACTCGTTTTCTTCTGCGAACTTCTCAAAATACTTCGTATATAATCTTCGGTTTCTCATAAACTCACGGATGACGTATTGCACCGGGGTATCGAGATGTTTTTGATCATTCGTCAGCTCAATAACCCATTGTTGAAATTCATCGAGAAATTGTTTTTCCGGTAAAACATACATGTAATTCAGATGCCGGTAGAACTCTCTGTCCTGCTCTTTCAGCTCCTCGGTTACAGTTGCATTATGTAAGGCATAAATCGAATTCGGATCGCTTTCCTCCATTGTGTCAATCCATTCCTCGGCCATTTGTTCTACATGCTCAGAAAAAAACGCAAATATTTTTTCATTCAGTTTCATCACACTGCTCCTTTCCCAACTTCTATTATAACTTGACTGACAGCTGAATCCCAGCCATACACGCTAGAGACATCCATTATTTTGAAAATTACTAATCCATTGGATTGTATCCTATTTTTTCAAAATGCTTCAAACGACACTGTCCGAGCGGCTGCTTTTTTCATATAATGTGAGATAACACCCTTGTATCCACTTGCAAGCATAAAAAAGGAGGGCTTTTTTATGAATGGTGAAATCCGCTTGATCCCGTATGTGACGAATGAGCAGATCATGGATGTGAACGAGCTTCCTGAGGGTATTAAAGTGATTAAGGCGCCAGAAGTGTGGGCAAAAGGGGTTAAAGGCAAAGACGTAAAAATTGCTGTATTGGACACCGGCTGCGATACGAGCCATCCCGATTTGAAAAACCAAATCATCGGCGGCAAGAATTTCACAGATGATGACGGCGGCAAGGAAGATGCCATTTCCGACTACAACGGACACGGCACACACGTTGCCGGAACGATTGCGGCTAACGATTCAAACGGCGGCATCGCCGGAGTTGCGCCTGAGGCAAGCCTTTTAATTGTAAAGGTGCTTGGCGGTGAAAACGGCAGCGGAAAGTACGAATGGATTATTAACGGCATTAACTATGCTGTTGAGCAAAAGGCTGATATCATCTCAATGTCCCTTGGCGGACCGAGCGATGTGCCTGAACTGGAGGAAGCGGTCAAAAACGCCGTCAAAAACGGAGTGCTAGTCGTTTGTGCTGCGGGAAATGAGGGTGACGGCGACGAACGCACAGAGGAGCTTTCCTATCCTGCTGCGTATAATGATGTAATTGCGGTTGGATCTGTTTCAGTAGCGCGTGAATCGTCAGAATTTTCAAACGCAAATAAAGAGATTGATCTTGTTGCACCTGGTGAAAACATTTTATCCACTCTTCCCAACAAGAAATACGGGAAGCTTACCGGCACTTCAATGGCTGCCCCTCATGTCAGCGGAGCGCTTGCTTTAATTAAAAGCTTTGAAGAAGAATCTTTTCAAAGAGAGCTCTCTGAATCTGAGCTTTATGCGCAGCTGATCCGCAGGACACTTCCGCTCGATATCGCAAAAACATTGGCCGGGAATGGATTCCTGTATTTAACCGCTCCTGATGAGCTATCGGAGAAAGCAGAGCAGTCACATTTACTGACCCTATAATATTATTTTTCTCATATAATATATACTGTAATTTGTAAAAAAAATTTCAAAATCTTTGTTGACAATGAATTTGAATTGCTGTTAAGATTACCAACAAATGATTCAACTTTTCAAAAAATTAATAACATTTTCTCTTATCGAGAGTTGGGCGAGGGATTGGCCTTTTGACCCCAACAGCAACCGACCGTAATTCCATTGTGAAATGGGGCGCACTGATTTTCGCGCCGAGATTTATATCTCTTAAGGCACGGTGCTAATTCCATCAGATTGTTTCTGAGAGATGAGAGAGGCTGTATGTTTTGCAAAAAAGCCTCTTTCTCTCATGGGAAAGAGGCTTTTTAGTTGTGAGAAAACCTCTTAACAGCCTGTATCCGCGGGTCAACAAGAGTGTTTTACATATAAAGGAGGAGAAACAATGACAACAATCAAAACATCGAATTTAGGATTTCCAAGAATCGGACTGAACAGAGAATGGAAAAAATCGCTTGAAGCGTATTGGAAAGGAAACAGCGATAAAGATACGTTTTTGAAGCAAATCGATGAATTATTCTTATCCGCAGTGAAAACGCAAATTGACCAGCAGATTGATGTTGTGCCTGTTTCTGATTTCACACAGTATGATCATATTCTTGACACTGCGGTCAGTTTCAACTGGATCCCGCAACGCTTCAGACACCTGACTGACAGTACAGATACATACTTCGCCATCGCCCGCGGAATAAAAGACGCCGTATCAAGTGAAATGACAAAATGGTTTAATACAAACTACCATTACATCGTGCCGGAATATGACGAGAGCCTAGAGTTCCGCCTGACAAGAAACAAACAGCTTGAAGACTACCGCCGAATCAAACAGGAGTACGGCGTTGAAACAAAACCTGTTATCGTCGGCCCTTATACGTTCGTCACGCTTGCAAAAGGCTACGAGCCATCTGAAGCTAAAGCAATTCAAAAACGTCTCGTGCCGTTATATGTACAGCTTTTAAAAGAGCTTGAAGAAGAAGGCGTAAAATGGGTTCAAATTGATGAACCTGCGCTTGTCACCGCTTCAGCTGAGGATGTACGCGGCGTAAAAGAGTTATTCGAGAGCATCACAAATGAGCTTTCTTCCTTGAATGTACTTTTGCAAACGTATTTCGATTCTGTTGATGCTTATGAGGAGCTCATTTCTTATCCTGTACAGGGCATCGGGCTTGATTTCGTTCATGATAAAGGCAGAAACCTGGAACAGCTTAAGACACACGGCTTTCCGAAAGATAAAGTGCTGGCAGCCGGTGTCATAGACGGACGCAACATTTGGAAAGCGGATCTTGAAGAACGCCTGGATGCCGTGCTTCATATCCTCAGCATTGCACAGGTTGATGAACTGTGGATTCAGCCTTCCAGCAGCCTTCTTCATGTTCCGGTAGCGAAACACCCAGACGAGCATTTGGAACAGGATCTGCTGAACGGATTGTCCTACGCGAAAGAAAAACTGGCAGAGCTGACAGTTTTAAAAGAAGGCTTAGTATCAGGCAAAGCCGCCATCAGTGAACAAATTCAGCAAGCGAAAGGGGACATCAAAGCGCTCAAACAATTTGCAACAGGAGCTAATTCTGAACAAAAGAAAGAGCTTGAACAATTAAGCGATAAAGACTTCAAGCGCCCGATTCCGTTTGAAGAACGCTTAACCCTGCAAAATGAATCTCTCGGCCTCCCGCTTTTGCCGACAACAACAATCGGAAGCTTCCCGCAGTCTGCTGAAGTACGCAGCGCACGCCAAAAATGGCGGAAAAACGAGTGGTCTGATGAACAATACCAAAACTTTATCAACGCGGAGACGAAAAGATGGATTGATATTCAGGAGGAATTGGATCTTGATGTTCTTGTTCACGGTGAATTCGAACGGACAGACATGGTTGAATACTTTGGTGAAAAGCTGGCCGGCTTCGCCTTTACGAAGTACGCCTGGGTTCAATCATACGGTTCACGCTGTGTACGCCCGCCGGTCATTTATGGAGATGTAGAGTTTATTGAACCGATGACAGTGAAAGATACTGTATACGCTCAATCGTTAACATCCAAGCATGTAAAAGGAATGCTGACAGGTCCTGTTACGATTTTAAATTGGTCCTTCCCTCGGAACGATATCTCGAGAAAAGAAATCGCATTCCAAATCGGACTCGCCCTCCGCAAAGAAGTAAAAGCGCTTGAAGACGCGGGCATTCAAATCATTCAAGTCGATGAGCCAGCCCTGCGTGAAGGCCTTCCGTTAAAAACCCGTGATTGGGATGAATATTTGACTTGGGCTGCCGAAGCATTCAGATTAACAACCTCTTCCGTGAAAAATGAAACACAAATTCATACACATATGTGCTACAGCAACTTCGAAGACATCGTCGATACGATCAATGATCTTGACGCTGATGTCATTACGATCGAACACAGCAGAAGCCACGGAGGATTTTTGGATTACTTAAAAGAGCATCCGTATTTGAAAGGGCTCGGGCTTGGTGTTTATGACATTCACAGTCCACGTGTCCCGTCAACTGAAGAAATGTACAACATTATCGTTGATGCGCTTGCCGTATGTCCGACTGACCGTTTCTGGGTAAATCCTGACTGCGGTTTAAAAACAAGACAGCAGGAAGAAACAGTCGCAGCCTTAAAAAATATGGTTGAAGCGGCGAAACAGGCAAGAGCTAAGCAGACACAGCTTGTATAATACGAAAACCATCTGCAAATGCAGATGGTTTTTTCTTTTAGAAAACGGGAATCGGTTTTCGATGCTCCCCATCCCCTTCTTTTAGTATTTTGGCTGTTCCATTTTTATCAAATGCCACAAGGCTCAATGATGTATCATGTATGTAAGCAGAATTCCATATGTCATGAATGCCTCTTCCCTTTATGATATTTAACAGCATTAATATAAAGACAGAATGGGTAACCAGAAGAACATTCCCGGAAGAATGGCTGTCTAAAATCAATTGGAGAGCCAGCCTTGCCCGGCTTTCGAGGTCAAAAAACGTTTCACATCCCGGCTGGCGATATGCTTCAGGATGATGAAAATAAGCATGAAAAAGATCAGGTTCATCTCTTTCAATATCCTCTTGTTTTTTCCCTTCCCATGGCCCCAGCGACATTTCTCTGAATATACGATCTTTCACCAGCGGCAGGCGGCGCGGTCCCAATATAGCTTTTGCCGTCTCTTCTGTCCGCTTGCTCGGGCTGATGTAAACCTGATTGAATTTAATATCCTTCAGCCGTTCTCCAAGAGCTCGGGCATTGTACAGCCCAAGTTCTGTTACACCAGAATCCAGCCAGCCCTGCATTCTTTTTTCTACGTTCCAATGTGTCTGTCCATGCCTGGCGATATACAAATGCAGCATATACTCCCCTCCCTTTTTTCATCTTAGCAAATCCCCCAAATATTTTGTTTATTTTTCATTTTTTTGAGAATGTTTTTTGCACTTCTTTTCGGCTATACTTATATCATTCGATCGACTGGGAGGGTTTGGGATGAATCATGAAGCGTTTTTAAAGCGGGCTGTCGAGCTTGCACGTGAAGGAGTGAAAGCTGGAATCGGCGGGCCTTTCGGAGCCGTTATCGTGAAGGATGGAATTATTATAGCCGAGGGACAGAACAACGTCACTACAAGCAATGATCCGACTGCCCACGCGGAAGTGACTGCTATTCGAAACGCCTGTAAAGCGCTTGGGACATACCAGCTGGATGACTGCATGTTGTATACGAGCTGCGAGCCATGCCCAATGTGCTTAGGCGCCATCTACTGGGCCCGGCCGAAAGCCGTTTACTTTGCTGCTGAGCATACAGATGCTGCTGAAGCAGGATTTGATGATTCATTTATTTATGAAGAAATTGATAAACCTGCTGAAGAGAGAACGATCCCCTTTTATCACGTGACTCTTGCGGAGCATTTGTCTCCGTTCCAAGCATGGCGGGATGTTGACCATAAAAAAGAATATTAAAGGATCAGGCATGTGCGGCCTGATCCTTTGTTAATTCACTGAGCAGCTGCTGTGCCTGAGTACACCTCGGGTTTGCTTTCAGCGCTTTTTGCAAATATAAAACGGCTGTCATATGTTGATGCAATTCAGCGTGACAGACGCCCAGCCAGCAAAGGGATCGAAAATCAGCGGCTCCTTTAACCTGTACGTACTGATGGTTTTCACCTTGCGTTTGCAGACAGGATTCAAATGCTGTAATCGCTTCTCTGACTTTTTTAAGCTGATACTTCATTATCCCTTTGTAGTAGTAAAGGGTGCTGTAATCTGGATAATGCCGCAGTGCTTCATCAATATCCCGCTCAGCTTCTTCATACCGTTCAGAATCAATGAAGAGTTTAAACTTGATATAATATAAAACCGCTGGAGGAATTTGCTTTTTGCTGTTGCATTCATTTATGCACTTCATTGCCAGGCGGATGGCTTTGCTCTGTTCACCGCCTCTGTCGTACTCAGCTGCTTTCTGATAAATGAGAAGCGGGTCGGCATATGACGTCAATAATTCTGTATTCAATATGCTTAAATTACGTTTATGCTTACACTTTGCCTCCTGCTCCAGATAGCCGTAATGGTGAATAACACAAGGGAGAGAGAAAGCGCCGCTTGCCTCCTCACCCACGGGCTTTTCGCAAATTCTTCCCTTAAACGTTATCTTCCGCTGATTCCGTATCAGCCTGATCTGCATTTGTTCAAATGCTTCGTTTTCATCCCATTGCTTTCCCGTATAGTTTATAACCTTTACGTAACCAAGGGACTGCCTGCAGTCATTCAGCAGTGAACGCAATAAGCTTCCCGTATCCACGTCTAACTCTTCATCTGCATCCAAAATCAAAATCCACTCACCCTTGGCATGCTGTAAACTGATGTTTCTTGCCTGCGAATAATCCTGTGTCCATTGATGATGATAGACCTGAGCATGAAAACTTCTGCAAATTTCTACGGTTTGATCGTTTGATCCGGTATCAACGACAATGATTTCATCAGCAATATGCTGCACGCTTTCTAAACAGCGGACAATATGACGTTCTTCATTTTTGACAATCATACAAACTGACAGCTTCGGTCTTTTCATTCGCTCACCTTTTCTCTAGTCTGAATCCACCTATACTACATGTATTCACACTTCGAAAAGATCATAACCAATCCGTTCATATCAAAAAAACATCCTGAGAACTCTCAGGATGCTGCAAATTATTTTAATTCCAATTTTACATCAACATTTCCTCTTGTCGCTTTAGAATAAGGACAAAATTCATGAGCAGCCTCGACAAGCTCTTGGGCTTTATCCCGATCCAATCCCTTTGTATTGACGACAAGTGTGACTCCGATTTTAAAGCCGCCGTCACTTTCATCCTTCATGAGGCTGACCTGTCCTTCTATTTCTGAATCAATGTCAATATTTTGTTCTTTGGCCACGTGTTCAAGCGCGCCGCCAAAGCATGCTGCATAGCCTGCAGCAAAGAGCTGTTCCGGGTTTGTTCCGGTTTGTCCTTCTTTTTTTGCATTGGGCATGACAATGTCAAAATCGAGAACCCCGTCATCTGATTGAATATGTCCTGAACGTCCACCGCGAGCAGTGGCTTTTGCTGTAAATAATGCCATTTGTTTTCAGCCTCCTTATTTGTCTTTAGTTGTTATATTTCCCATACACATCTTTTTAAACATGTTTTGTTTGCCGAGAATAGGAAAAGTGGTGATTTTCAGCTACAATAGTATGTAATGTCAGAAAGAGTTGGTGAACACAGATGCAAAATGGATTTGATCATATGAAATTAGAGAATCAGCTTTGTTTTTTGCTTTATGCGAGTTCGCGGGAAATGACAAAGCAGTACAAGCCGCTGCTTGAAAAGCTGAATGTGACATACCCTCAATATTTGGCTTTGCTTTTATTGTGGGAACACGAAACACTTTCCGTCAAAAAAATGGGCGAGCTTCTGTATTTGGATTCCGGAACGCTGACACCGATGCTGAAACGGATGGAGCAGCAGGACTTGATTACCAGAAAAAGATCTGAAGAGGATGAGCGGTTGGTGATGATCAGCCTGACAGAGAACGGAACGTTATTAAAAGAAAAAGCGGCTGATATTCCGGGAACGATTCTGGGACTCTCAGGCCAGTCCGGCGAGGAATTAAAACACTTAAAATCGGCTCTATATACATTGCTTGAAACGCTGCACCAAAAAAAATGAGGATGCCCTATGTGAGGCATCCTCATTTTTTATTCAGCGACTTCCAATGTGACATCGATATTGCCGGATGTTGCTTTTGAATAAGGGCAGACACCGTGCGCTTTTTGCACAAGTGCCTGTAATTCTGTTGCACTGACTCCTTTTCCTTTCACCTGCAGCGTCACACCCAGTTTGTAGCCCTGATCTGCTTCATCCTTTAACAGGCTGACATGCGCTGTAACCTCCGTCTCCACTTTCACTCGTTCTGTTCTTGCTACAAGCTGAAGTGCGCTGTCAAAGCAAGCTGCGTAACCTGCCGCAAACAGCTGCTCCGGATTTGTCGCTTTTTCTAATTTCTTTGCTCTCGGTGTTCCCGGCATTGCGACATCGAGCTCGAGAACGCGGTCTGATGAAATTACCTTTCCTTCTCTTCCTCCTACGGCTGAAACAGACGCTGTAAATAATGGCTGACTCATTTTTGTATCCCCCTAAATATATTTTATACAATTAAATTGTACACAATCTAATTTGCGGTGTCAATTTTTTAGTGCACAAAAAAAAGCTTATCCCGTTACGAGATAAGCTTTTTCATCGAACATTGCCCCGCTATTCGCGAATTTGTCCTGTTCCTTTAATGATATATTTTGTAGAAGTTAATGCAGGAAGCCCCATCGGTCCTCTTGCATGAAGCTTTTGTGTACTGATGCCGATTTCTGCTCCGTAGCCAAATTCAAAGCCATCGGTAAAACGGGTCGACGCGTTATGATAGACCGCGGCGGCGTCTACAGCCGTTTGAAAGTAAGCCGCATGCTGATCGTTTTCAGTTAAAATGGCTTCAGAATGATTAGTGCCGTATTTCTGGATATGCTGCACAGCTTCCTGTACACTTTCAACCGTCTTTACACTGATGACAGGCCCTAAGTATTCCGTTCCCCAATCTTCTTCTGACGCCTGTTTGCTTGAAGAATGAAGCCCGCATACGAATTCATCGCCGCGGATTTCGACTCCCGCTTTTTCCAGCTGCGTCAGCAATTCTTTTCCGTGCTGCTCTGCCCATGCTTTGTGGATCAGCAGTGATTCAATCGCGTTGCACACGGAAGGGCGCTGCGTTTTGGCGTTTATGACAACCTTTTCAGCCATTTGCTGATTTGCCGTTTCATCTATGAAAATATGACAGTTGCCGGCTCCGGTTTCTAATACCGGGACTGTTGATTCTCTTACAACGATATCGATCAGTTTTTTTCCTCCGCGCGGAATCAATACATCCAAACCGTCATTTAACGTAAAGAGTTCTTTTGCTGTCTCTCTGCTCGTATCCTCAATCAGCTGCACAGCGTTGATTGGAAGCTCTGATTGCTCAAGCGCTCTGTGAATAACACTGACGAGTGCTTTGTTGCTGTGAATGGCTGAGGAGCTCCCCCGCAGGACAACCGCATTTCCTGTTTTCAGGCAGAGGGTAGCCGCATCAACTGTGACGTTTGGCCTCGCCTCGTAAATCATTCCGGCAACACCGAGCGGCACACGGATTTTTTCAATAAACAGGCCGTTCGCTTTTTCAATTGTTTCAAGAGATTCGCCGACTGGGTCAGCCAGATCAATCAATAGCTCTACCGCGTCCGCGATGTCGCGTATGCGTTTCTCATCCAGCGTGAGACGGTCAATGACATCGGGTGTTAACCCATTTGCTTTTCCGTTCTCAATGTCTTTTGCATTTTCTGATAAGAGAAAATCCAATTCTTTACGGAGTCCATTTGCAATGAGACTGAGTGCCTCATTTTTTTCAGCCGTTGTTTTCATCATCATTTCAGCTGCTGCTTCTTTCGCCAGCTTCGCTTTTACAGAAACTTCACTCATTTTTCCGCCCCCTAGTCTTTTAAGTTGACCCAGTCATTCCTGTGAATGACCTCAAACGTTTTGTCAAAATCAAGCTCATTGCTTCGTTTGCCTTTTGCCTCCATAATTTCCTCAGATGAATAATGGGTCTGGCCTTTGCCGATCACACCGCCCGGTCCCCGGACTTCCACGACAGCCCCTTTTGGAAAGCTTCCGTTCACGCCCACTACGCCAGCCGGTAAAAGACTGCTTCCGTTATGAACCATCGCCTCTTCGGCACCCGCGTCAATAACAATTTCCCCTGATATCGGCGAGTGGAATTGAATCCATTGTCTCGTATTGTTGACTGAGGATAGCTCCTTGTCGCCGATATAAGTCCCATCTCCCCTGCCGTCTAAAATATCCGCCAGCTTTTGTTCGCCGCTGCCTGTTCCGATGAATACTTTGACCCCAAGAGACAGTGCGGTTTGTGCAGCTAACAGCTTTGATTTCATACCGCCCGTGCCGACCTTTGATCCGGCTGAACCCGCGTATCCCAGCAATTCAGGGGTGATCTCCGGCAAATAATCAAATCGTTTCGCATCAGGATTTTCATTTGGATTGGCATCATACAGCCCGTTAATGTCAGTCAGGATCATGAGCTGGTCTGCATGAATTAATCCGCTGACCAAAGCAGAGAGCATATCATTGTCGCCAAAAGTCAATTCTTCAACAGACGTAGAATCATTTTCATTAATAACCGGGATAACACCGCGCTCCAGTAATTCCATAATCGTTGCATACGCGTTTCGATACCGCTCTCTCTTCGAAAAATCATTTCTCGTCAAAAGGATTTGTCCCGGGGTAAGTGAGTATTGTTTAAATTGATTCATGTATTGCTGCATTAACAGTGTTTGTCCGACCGCGGCTGCCGCCTGCTTTCCCTTGAGGGTAACAGGACGGGACGGATAACCGAGACTGGAAAACCCCGCCGCTACTGCTCCCGAGGTAATCAAAATCATTTCATGCCCCGCTTTTTTCAAAAGAGAAATTGCCTGAACGTGTTCTCTGATTTTCACCTCATCAATGCTTCCTTTGCTATTTGTAAGCGAACTGCTTCCTATCTTCACTACTATTCTTTGTTTTTTCATTTATTCTCCTCCGCGGCTCTTCGCCAGCCAACTTACAATAAAAAAACCCATTTCATCCTCATTCATAAGGACGAAATGGGTTTCCGTGGTACCACCTTGTTTGAACGCACTTCAGCACGTTCCGCTTCCCTGTAACGCCAGGTTATGCGCCTAGGTTTTCCCCCTAAGACTCCGAGGCAGGTTCGGCAGGTTTCATGCGGCAAAATGTTTCAGCCACTCATTTTGCTCTCTGTCACAGAAAGGTCTGCTTACTAATCCTCTTCAACGCTCAATGATTTTTTTATATTATGCAAAGAAAAAAGCCTCTTGTCAAGGTTTTTTCTACATCAAAAAAACCCGCATTCCGCGGGCGTCTGGCAGTCTAGTTAAAGACAATGGTTTTATTTTCGTGAACGATGACGCGGTCTTCCAGGTGCCATTTCACAGCGCGGGCAAGAACGCTGCGTTCAATCGTTCTGCCGATATTTTTCAGCGCGTCGGCATTGTCGCGGTGGTCAACACGCTCAATGTCCTGTTCAATGATCGGCCCTTCATCAAGGTCATTTGTGACATAGTGAGAAGTTGCGCCAATCAATTTGACCCCCCGCTCATAAGCCCGTTTATACGGATTGGCACCGATAAAAGCAGGCAGGAAGGAATGGTGGATATTGATGATTCGATTCGGATGAGCCGACACAAAATCAGGCGTTAAGATCTGCATGTAGCGAGCAAGAACGATCACATCAATATCATATTGCTCCAGCAGTTCAAGCTGCTGTTTCTCAACTTCCGCTCTGATATCTTTGTTCGCTTTTAAATAGTGGAATGGAATGTTCAGCGGTTCAACAAGGTCTCTCGCATCTTCATGGTTGCTGATGACAACCGCGATTTCCGCCATGAGATTGCCTGTTTGCCATTCCCAAATGAGCTCATGCAGACAGTGAAGCTCCTTTGATACAAAAATAGCGACACGCTTCAGCTCGCTGGCCATCGTTAAGCTCCACGTCATGTCGAATGTATCCGCAATAGACGAAAACGCGTCCTGGAGTTTTTCTTTTTTCTCCTGAATGCCTTCACAGTCGAAGTCAATTCTCAGGAAAAAACGCCCGCCTTCAGGATCTGTCGTATATTGATTGGATTCAATAATATTGGCGCCATGTTCTAATAAAAACGCAGAAACCGCAGCAACAATTCCCGGCTGATCGGGACAGCTGACCAAGAGGCGCCCTTTATCTTCATTTCCGTCACGGTATTCATTTAACCGCTGGGTCATATATGATTTCATGAATAATCCCTCTTATCTTTGTAAGTCTAAACTAATTATCCATTATACTGAAGATTTGATAAAAATCAATTTATGACAGAATTTTTAAACCGACGGCTGAGCACAAGATTAATGCGATAAAGAAGATCCGTTTGGCGTCTTTCGGCTCATTGTAAAAGAGAATGCCGATAAGCGCCCCGCCCGCGGTGCCGATTCCTGTCCAAACGGCGTAAGCGGTGCCCATCGGAATGGTTTCCATAGCAAAAGATAATAAGGAAAATGAGGCGGCAAAACCGATAATGATCAGCACTACCCATTTGGGGCTTTTTTCTTTCGCAAATTGATTCATAAGTGCGACGCCTGCCATTTCCAAAAATCCCGCGCCTAATAAACTGATCCAATGAAGCATTATGCCTCGCCTCCTTTTTCATCAGCCTCATCCTGTGTCACAAGCTTCAATCCGATCACACCGATTAAGAGCACGCCGATTAACAAAAGCTTCGGCAATCCGACCGGTTCGTGAAACAGAAACATTTCACTCATCACCGTTCCTGCTGTGCCAAGACCTGTAAAGACGGCGTATACGGTACCGACCGGCAGGCTCGCTGTCGCCTTCATTAACAAATAAAAGCTAACTATGATACCGACGGCAGTGCCGCTCCATGTTAAGACTGAGTCAGCATGCTTTAAGCCCACAACCCAAACAACCTCAAACACGGCGGCTAACACAACCAATCCCCATTTCATATCACATCATTCCTTCCTATTTATGCAATAAAATTCTCCGAAAACAAAAAAACCCCGGACAGTCGACTCATAATGAGCTTGACTCTCCCGGGCTTTTTTCCCTCCGTGTGCATATGCGCTGTTATGATGCGCATATGTGTTTTCTCTCGGACCAGTCCATGTTAATTAACATGCGGAACCCTAGAAAACTTTATCTGGTCTTATGATACTACACCTCGACGCTGTCTTCAATTGTAAGATTTTCTTTCATACACAGCGATCGGTTTATTCCATTTTCTGATCGTCCGGCTGTAAAGCATGCCGATTTTCTCTGCCACCCGTAAAGACGCTTTGTTATCCGGGTCAATCAAAGCCGCAATTTTACCGTACTGCCGCTCCTTGAAACCATAGTCCAGGCAGGCTTTGGCCGCTTCTTGCGCATAGCCGTTTCCCCAGTGCCGGCGGGCAAACATATAGCCGATTTCCATTGCCGTTTCATTTTCGGTTTGCTGAGGCACGATCCCGCATTGGCCTAAAAAATCCCCCGTCTGTATGTCTTCGGCGATCCAGAGACTGACCCGGTACCCTTTTTCATTTCTTTTGTTCCAAGCAATCCACTCGCGGGTTTGCCGTTTATCTTTTAAACCGGAATAATATTTCATCACTTCAGGGTCGCTGAAAAGCTCAAGTAAAGATTCTTGATCCCGGTCCTCCATACAGCGCAAACGAATCCGTTCGGTCACAAGCTTCGTTTCAGCGCGCATTTTTGATCATATCCTGCTTCCATTCTTTTTTAAGGGCTTCAATATGAGCTTGATGATAGCGATTATGATCCGCCATATGCCATATCCCCCATCTTACTGTTGCCTTGTCACCCTCGTAAGAAAGCGTCTGATGCAAATCGTTCTCCGTCAAGGTCTTACATACCGATTTCAGCTCGTTTATGACATGTTGATGTCTTGTCAAAAGTTCTTCTAAACCCAGCTGATTCTTTGGTTCAGGCAATCGTCCGCTTTCATCTGTCATCGGGCCGTAAATGTCTTCAATATGTTCTGGGACCCGATTCTCCTTTATGCGCCACACCCATCTGATATCAACATTTGCGATATGCTGCATCAGCTGTGCCGTGCTGTTTTTTGTTTGACAGCACCCCTTATAATATAGCTCTCTGCGAGTCATGCGGCTAACAATGGATGCCAGACGGAGGCTGTTTTCTTCCACTGCGGAATACAGCAGACTGACTGTCGGCGCCATGTCTTTTCTAATGAATAAGTCCCTCATGTTCCATTCCCTCCTTACCTATGTGTACATTTTGACGTAAGGGGGAACATTTCCTTTGCAGAAGGCACAATCTAATCTATAAAAAAAGCGCCGAAAGAATGTCGGCAGCACATTTAATTGTTATTCCCAGGCTTGTACAAATACGGATCATGGTGCGCATCGTTGGATGTATTCAAATCGAGTGAGATGTCACCGCGGTCATTTAACGTGCCGAGCGTGACCAAAGACAGCTGTTTTGGGCTGTGCCCTTTTTCCTCAAGCTTTTCAAACAGCCAGCTTCGGTTTTTTTGAAGGTACTTCAAATTGTGATCAAGGATCTCGCCATCCAATATAAGGGGTATCGGGATAAAGTTCCGTTCAGCCTCCATATTCAAATCCCGCACCTGCACTGCTCTCGCTTCTTCTGTCGGGATCACGCTTACTTCCCCCGTTTCTTCAATGATGGCAAGATCAATATCAGCCGGATCTGCATAGCCCTTTTCTCTCAGTTTTCCGAGCAGCTCATTGACGGTTAGCCTCTCTTTTTTGAGTCCACGCTCATCGATATCCCCGTTCCGGATTAACACTGTCGGACTGACCACCAGCAGCCATCTCCACTTATTAGAAAGAGCAAGCTTGCTCATCAGAAGATAAAGCAATAAAAAGGCGCCTGCGTAATAAATAGACATTGGCAGCTTGGATGTGAGGATTGGCTCACTGATAATGGTTCCGATTGCGAAGGTCAAAAGCAAATCAAAATTGTTCATTTGTGACACGGCTTTTTTTCCGGCAAGCCGAAACAAAATATATGCAATCGAAAACACGATAACAGGCTTGAATAAAAATGCCCATACCATCCATAACACTGATCATTGCCCTCCATCCGCTAGTCATAATGAATATATTGTTCCCTGTAACTGAAACGCTATGCATATCTTACCTCTTCATCCAGCACCTAAATAGGCGAACGTGCAGAATACAGGCACATAACATAGTAGAAACTCATGTTATTGGAGGGACAGCATGAAACATCAGCATAAGAGTGCCAATTGGCAATATGAAAGCATACAGTCAAAATCCGCAGCCTATCAGCCATACCATACAGCTGACAGGCTGGCCGTTTTAGAGCTTAAAATGGAGCATTTGATCAGAGCCATCGAGGTGAACAATGAATTGCTGAGAACGATTCAAGAGCAGCAAAATCGCGTATGCTCAAGCGGAGGCGGATCAGTCATTGTGCGGATGTAGAAGAAGGCGCTCGTCCGCCTTCTTCTATTTTCCTAAAAAAAGCCCTTCTCATATAAGAGAAGAGCTGCGTGTATGTTAAGAAATGGACTGTGCCAAACTTAATTGAGGACCGAACAGTTCGTAATGGATAGACTCTGGCGCTGACCCGAGCTCCGATACAAGCTTATGCATTTGAGTGATAAATGAAGGTGAACCGCAAATATAATATTCCGCATCTGTATTGGCGATCAGGCTTTTGAGAAACTGCTGGTCAATCTGACCTTCATGAAATTGAATGTCACCCGCGCGGTCTTCTTCTGTCGGCTCGCGATACATAAATGCCGTTTTAACAGAAGAATGCTTTGCTGCCTCTTCTGCTTCATTGCGCAGTGCGTGGTATTCACTATTTTTCGCGGCATGGATAAACAGAATCTGCCGCTCAGGCTGTTTGGAAACAGATGTTTTCAGCATGCTGATCATCGGTGTGATGCCAACTCCGGCACTAAGCAAAACGAGATCTTTGCGGGATGAAGAATCTAAAACAAAATCTCCTGCCGGTGCACTGATTTCTAATGAATCCCCCTCATGCAGCCCTTCGTGTAAATAAGAAGACACAGCACCGTCTTTCTTAACTGAAATTCGATAATAGTCTTTTCCCGGCATATCAGACAAGCTGTATTGACGGATATGCGTATATTCAGAATCAGGAATCCGGACTTTAATGCTGATATACTGCCCTGCTTGAAATTCAGGTAACGGCTTGCCGTCTTCCGGTTTCAAATAGAAGGATGTTATTTCTTTGCTTTCACGCACTTTTTTCGCAACGATGAAAGGCTTATACTCCTTCCATCCGCCAGTTTGGTGTTCCGCTTGTTCATACATTTCTTCTTCAATTCCGATAAAAGCGTCAGCTATAACTCCATACGCTTTCTCCCACGCCTGCATAATGTCAGGGGTCGCTGCATCTCCCAAAACATCTTTAATCGCAATCAGCAAATATTTGCCGACAATCGGATAATGTTCAGGCTTAATACCGATACTGCGGTGTTTATGGCCGATTTGTTTGACGACCGGAATGATATTGCCAAGCTGGTCAATATTGGCTGCAGCTGCAATAACGGCATTCGCCAGGGCGGTACGCTGTGTTTTTTTCTTTTGGTTTGTTTGATTAAAAATGTTTAAAAGCTCAGGATGATCTTGGAACATGAGGTCGTAAAAACGTCCTGTAATGGATTCTCCGTGCTGCTGTAATACTGGTACAGTGCTTTTTATGATTTCGATTGTTTTGTTATCTAACATCGTTTAACAACCCTTCCGAAAAGATGTATTTAAAATATATCTTTAAAATACATGATATTTCCTTTAAAAGATATATTTAAAATGAATCTTTAATAAAGTTGTCACAAAATTATCAATTTAACGTGACAATTGTTGCTTTTTTATAGAATCCCCTAGCAAAAACGGACTAACCTCTGTAATGATCACCATTGACAGCGAAATAATGGGAGCACAAAAAAACCCAAAACAACGTATGTTTTGGGTTTCATGTTTACCAAGGCTTGTCTGTTCCAAGCGCATTTGCCAGCGCCTGACTGTGTTTTTTTCGGTTTTTCCGTTCACTGGCACGCTGAACCGCTGTGTTATGCAGCATGATTTCCTCTTCTGTTTCCGGTACAACTCTCGGCACAGGCACCGGCTTACCGTTTGAGTCTAATGCGACAAAGGTCAAAAAAGATGTCGCGGCGAGCTCCCGTTCACCAGTCATCAGATGCTCTTTGATGACTTTCACAAACACCTCCATGGAAGATGTGCCGACCCAAGTCACATATGATTCCAAGCAGACAGACTCCCTTTGCCCGATCGGTTTCAGAAAATCGACAGAGTCCATCGAAGCCGTTACCGTATCACGTCTGCAATGGCGCGCTGCGGAAATAGAGGCAATATCATCGATATAACTCATCAGTTTTCCGCCAAACAGCGTATTATGATTGTTCGTATCGAGAGGGAATACCCTGCTGGTTTTCACAACCTTTGACTCTTTACAATATTTTGTTTCCTGTGCTTCCATACCTTTCTCCCCTTTGATGTCTGATCGATTAGTAAATGCACTCATATTCTCCTATTAAACAATATTCTCATCCATTTGTCTAAAATTTAAAATGATTTGGCTGTCAGGTTTTCTTTCTTAAATGTTTAATGATTTGACTGACGAGGGAATAATATACGTATTCTTCACACGGTCAGGAGGAGAAACAAATGGATGTATCCGTTCCAAAACATCAGCACAAAACGGTATGCCAAACAGAATATGACACCTTGAAGAAAGTTATTTTATGCAAACCCGAGCATATGACAATTAAGGACGTTATTAATGAAACCCAAAAACATTTTGAAGATGACAATATTCAGGTCAAAACCGCCAAAGAGCAGCACAAACGCTTAGTAGAAGAGCTCAGGTCACACAGCATTGAGGTCATCCTTTTGCCTGTTCAGCACGGACTGCCTGAGCAGGTATTTACCCGGGATATCGGTTTTGTCATCGGGGAAAAAGCCTTTCTTTCCAGCATGACTGAGCCCATTCGCCAAGGGGAAGAAGCTGTGATAAAAGAATTTTTCCACAATCAAGGGATTCCATATACCCGGATGCTGGATACTAGCATTGAAGGCGGGGACGTCGTCATAGATGGCGATACCGTTTATGTCGGAATCAGCCAGCGCACGGACATCTCAGCGGTCGGCCAGCTGCAAGAAGAGCTTCCTGAATATACCATCATCCCAGTTCCGCTCCATGAAAAATTTCTGCATCTGGACTGCGTATTTAATATCATTTCTGAAAGCGAAGCATTAATCTACCCTGAAGCCCTTCCGCAGCAGGAAGTCGATATGCTGGCAGAGCGTTACAATCTCATTGAGGTACCCGAAAACGAACAATTTACACTTGGCACCAACGTCCTGTCTATCGGCAGAAAAACCATCATCAGCCTGCCGGGCAATCGTCATGTGAATCGTGAATTATCCAAAAGAGGCTATCACATCATCGAAATTGACTTGTCAGAAATTATCAAATCAGGCGGTTCCTTCAGATGCTGTACGATGCCGCTCATTCGAGGCGAATGAAGAATATTCCCCTTTTTCATGTTTTGAACAGCGTATTTCTTTAAGATACGTTAATATAGAGATGACATCATTTTTAAGGGGGAAATCGCATGACAAAGTACATAGGATATGTCGGAACATATACAAAAGGCGGAAGTGAAGGCATTTATTCATTCGAGCTGGATACTGAGAAAAAAACACTCAGCGAGCCAAAGCTTGCCGCAAAGCTGGGAAACCCCACATATGTGACGCCGAATAAAGACAACACGATTCTTTATTCAATTGAAAAAGCAGACGGTAAAGGCGGTATTGCTGCCTATAAAATCGATAAAAACAGCGGCGAATTAACATTTCTGAATCATCAGTTAATCGATGGCCCATCGCCATGCCACGTGAGCGTCGATGATCATCAGCAATTCGTATTGACAGCCAACTATCACAGCGGGAAGGTGCACGCTTTTCCGGTTCAACAAGACGGAGGTTTGCAATCTCCCGCTTCAGAAGCCGCCCATACAGGAAAGGGTCCGCATGAAAGACAGGAAAAGCCGCATACACACTATGCGGGCTTTACACCTGAACATAATTATGTCGTAGCGGTTGACTTAGGAACAGATAAGCTGTACACCTATAAGCTGAAAGACGGTGAATTAACTGAATCCGGAAGCCATTCCTTCGCTCCCGGTGCAGGCCCTCGTCATATCGCTTTTCACCCGAAAGAAAAATACGCATATGTCATGACAGAATTAAGCAATGAAGTGATTGCGCTTGAATACAATCCGACAGCCGGCGAATTCAGAGAACTTCAAGTTGTCTCTGCCATCCCTGATGATTTCACAGATAACAGCCAGGGAAGCGCCATTCACGTCACTCAGGATGGGCGTTTTGTTTACGTTGCAAACCGCGGCCATGACAGCATCGCTGTGTTTGAAGTAAATCAATATTCAGGCGAGCTGGCATTTGTGGAAAGAGTATCGACTGAAGGAAACTGGCCTCGTGACTTTGTGCTGGATCCAACGGAGACCTTCCTTGTCGCTTCAAATGAAGAAACGGGCAATCTCGTATTGTTTGAAAGAGACACAGAGACAGGCCGGCTGACGCTGCTTCCTTCAACCGTTTCTGTCCCTTATCCGGTGTGCGTGAAATTTTTACAGCAATGATAAATGAAAGCTGGCTCCCAACAACGGAGCCAGCTTTTTGTTTATCTTACCTTTTCTTTCGTTTCAGCATTTCGATATAAATGGCAGGCAACGAAACGGCCGGCTTCGATTTCTTGAAGCAAAGGGCGTGATTCCCCGCATTCAGGCATCGCCTCCGGGCAGCGCGTCCGAAACACACAGCCGCTCGGCGGATGTACCGGACTCGGCAGCTCCCCTTTTAAAATGATGCGCTCACGCTTGTCCTCTAATTCGGGGTCCGGAATCGGAATCGAGGACAGCAGCGCCTTCGTATACGGGTGCAGCGGTTCACGATACAATGTGCCGCTATCTGTAATTTCCATCATGTGGCCTAAGTACATAACGCCGATCCTGTCGCTGATATGCTTTACCATCGATAAATCATGGGCAATAAACAGAAATGTGAGCCCTTTTTCTTTTTGAAGCCGCTTCAGCAGGTTGACCACTTGCGCCTGAACCGACACATCAAGCGCAGAAATCGGTTCGTCCGCTACGATAAACTCCGGATTCAATGAAAGCGCTCTGGCAATCCCGATTCTCTGCCTTTGACCGCCGCTGAATTCATGCGGGTAACGGCTGCCGAAATCCGGGTGAAGCCCCACTGCCTCAAGCAGCTCGTCCACAACGAGAAGCCGCGCTTTATGGGTATTGTTAAGATTGTGAATTTCCATCGGCTCTAGAATGATTTCTCGAACGGTCATCCGCGGATTGAGCGATGCATAAGGGTCCTGAAAAATCATCTGCAGTTTGCGGTTATAGGCAAACTGCTCTTTCTCACTGAGGGCGTGAAGATTTGTTCCGCGGTATTTGACGCTTCCTTCTGTGGGATGGTAAAGATGCATCAGCACTCTTCCCAAGGTTGATTTCCCGCAGCCGGATTCTCCGACAAGCCCGAACGTCTCCCCCTCATGAATCTGGAAGGTTACCCCGTCGACTGCTTTGACTGTTCGCTTTTTCCCTGCGTCAAAATGCATTTTCAGCTGACTGACCTCTAGCAGTGGTGTCATGTGTCTCCCTCCTCATTCTGAAAAACAGCGGCGTGCCGCACAAAGCTCTTTTTCATATCCTGTATCTTTCAGCGTGATAATTTCGATCGATTTCCCTGTTTTAGGAGAATGGAGCATTTTTCCGTCTCCTATGGACAGACCTACATGATGAATTGCTCCATTTCCTTCCTCATATGCAAAAAACAGCAGATCACCTGCACCGATGTCGTGAAGCGGCACTTCCTTCCCTGTTTTCGCCTGGTCTCCCGCATCACGGGGAATCCTGTATCCATTTGCTTTAAATACGCTGTACATAAAACCAGAGCAGTCAAATCCAAACCCGCTTATACCTCCCCATAAATAAGGAAGCCCGAGAAAACTTACCCCTGTCTGAATGATGTCTTCCGCCGTTCCTTTCTTATTCTGAACAAGCGCCGCATCAGTTTGTCGCAGGAGCCTATCTCCAAAAGGAGTCGCTACCTTGAAAAAGCCATTCTCTTCTTCAATCAGTGGCAGAGCAGTTAAGAAGCTCAGTTCAATTTCCTTATCTCCGGTATCCCCATACAAAAAAGCTGTTGGTTTGCTGATCGCCACGGTGTGATTCGATTGTGGGAGATTTGTGTTTTTCAGCTGGTTCTTTTTCATCCAGCCCGGATAACCGCGTTTATCCTTGCGGGATGACTGGCCGGGCACAACGACAGACACCCATTCATCCTGTTCTGCTGTGACCAGCACCTCCTCACCAAAGAGAACCTGCGTCTGGATCACATTATCTGTACATAACCCAAGCCGCTGATCATAGGTCATGCTCTTCAGCCATTCTCTGATCGACACGGTTGGATCGAGCATTTTGTGATCAAATGGACGAGGAGTATCAGGTGCTGTCCATATGTTGGCAACTGCTGATATAACAGTATGGTTCATGTCTCTATCCCTCCTTTCTGATGCACGACTCCGGTAATGCCAAGACCAGCTTTGTCAGGCATCGTAATCGTGCTGCCGCTGTAAATAATCCCGCCCTTGATCAAATCCGTTTTCAGCATGAGCGGGGCGTCGAAATCAAAGCGGGTAATGTTTTTTTTGCTTGCCGCGAAATGCGCCGCAGCTGTTATGCCAAGCTTTGTTTCGATCATGCTGCCGACCATGCACTCCACCCCGCAAATCTCAGCCATGGCATTGATTTTCTCTGCACCGCTGATTCCTCCTGCCTTCATCAATTTAATATTGATCAGATCGGCGCTGCGGGTTTGAAGGACTTCAAATGCCTGTCGCGGAGTAAATACACTTTCATCAGCCATGATTGGGGTGTCCGTTGCATCCGTAACTTTCTTGAGCCCGGCAAGATCATCCTTATGGACAGGCTGCTCGACAAGCTCAATGTCCAGGCCGGCATCCTCCATTTTCCGAATGGCCGTTACCGCTTCTTTCGGCACCCATCCCTGATTGGCATCCAAACGCAGCTTTACCCCAGGTCCGACACGCTTTCTGATTTCTTGAATACGGGAGATATCTGTCTCAATGTCATCTCTGCCAACCTTTATTTTTAGTGTTTGAAAGCCTTGTTTAAGAAAGCTCTCTGCATCCGCCGCCATCTCTTCAGGCGAGTTCACACTGACGGTGTAGTCCGTTTCAAGTGTGCTTCGATATCCGCCGAGCATTTGGTAAAGCGGCTGTCCGCTCATCTGCGCCCAGCCGTCGTATACAGCCATTTCTACAGCTGCTTTTGCGCTTTGATTCCCTTCCAGAAGATGCTGGATGTCATGCAGAATGGCCTCGCAGCCGGACAGTCTTCTTCCAAGCAGTGCCGGCTTTAAGACGTTGTGAATCGCACTTTCAATACTGTCCATGCTGTCTCCGGTAATCACAATTGTCGGAGGCGCTTCTCCCCATCCGATTGCGCCATTATCATAAGTGATCGTGACGATAACAGATTCGGCCGTATACACTGTGCGAAGCGCCGTTTTAAACGGCTTTGTCAGCGGCACGGCGACCCGTTTCGTGTCTATTTTTGTGATCTTCATACTCAAAGCGCCCCTTCAGAAACGCCCGCCTCAATGACGACCGTTTTTTCGGCTGTATCCATGGCAGCGTGCGCACCGATCGGAACGGCAATACTCGGCGAACAGTGGCCGATCTTAAACCCTCTAAGAGCAGGCCTTCCGGCGGACACAATATAGTCTTCGAGCACCTGCTCAAGTGTCAAAGATTTCTCCCGCTTCACCGGGATGCAGTTATGAAAATCACAAACAAGAATACCGGCTGCGTCCGCCAGCTTCCCTGCCATTTTCAGCTGATTCAGCATCCGGTCAATTTGATACGGCTCTTCATCAATGTCTTCAATAAACAGGAGCTTTCCCCTCGTATCAATTTCAAACGGCGTGCCGAGTGTCGATGACAGCAAGGAAAGATTGCCGCCGACAAGCTCTCCTTCCGCTTTTCCCGGAACAAGCACCGTCAGCGGAGAAAGCTTTTCTGTATAGGTGAATACTGTCTCTTGAAACAGCTGCTCATACGACGCTTTTGTCAGGGGATGAACGTCTTCCAGGCCTATATCTGAGCTGAGCATCGGCCCGTGAAAAGTGACGAGGCCCGTGTTTTGATGGATGGCGGTATGTAAAAACGTAATATCACTGTATCCCCAAAAGATTTTAGGATGTTTGCGGAGCAAGCTGTAATCAATGCCTGAAGCGATCCGTCCCGTGCCAAAGCCTCCGCATGCGCACAGCACCGCTTTCACCTCCTGATCTTTGAACATCTCGTGCAGATCAGCCAGCCGCTCATCATCCTGTCCCGCTAAATAGCCGTGCTGGTTTTTCAGCGCCTTGCCCAGCTTTACCTGAAGACCGAGCTCCTCTAAAAACAAAAGCGCCGTTTCAAGCTTTTTCGGATCAGGCGGGCTTGCAGGTGCGATGACACCGACTGTATCGCCTTTTTTCAGTGCGTTCGGCTTGTGATTCAACTCCGATCAGCTCCCTTCATTTGCTCTGCACCCTACGTATACGTGAAAATAAGAGAAAAAATACCGCTCCTTCACATAAAGAGAGCAGTATTTTCTCAATCGCCGCGTTAGTTTTTATCGGCCCATTTTAAATCGATGTAGCCGACAGGGTGCCGGACGATGTCCTTTACATGTTCGTTTTGCAGATTGACCTGATTATAGAAATAAACCGGAATGATCGGCGCTTCATTGATGAGAAGCTTTTCCGCCTTATGCATGAGTGAAAAACGCGTTTTTTCATCCGCTTCATTTTTCGCCTGTTTCATCAGCTGATCATATTCTTTGTTGGTCCAGCCTGTGCGGTTCATTGAATTTCCTGTTTGGAAGGCTTCCAGAAAACTGATAGGGTCCGCATAGTCAGGCAGAAATGAGCTTTGTGAGAATTGAAACTTAAGCGCTTTTTGCTCCTCTAAAAACACGTTCCACTCCATATTGGCCAGTTTCACATCGACGCCAAGGGTATTTTTCAATTTTTGCTGGATGGCTTCAGCAATCTTTTTATGCTCCGGTTTCGTACTGTAAGTAAGCGTGATCGCAGGCAGCTTGTCATACTTCTCTTCCTTCATTCCTTTTTCCAGCAGCTGCTTCGCTTTGTTTCCATTTGGTGTGATCAGGTCTCCGCCCGCTTCCCGGAAATCCTTGCCGTCAGGCTGTGTAAACCCGGGCGAAACAAAAGCGTGTGCCGGTTTTTCATTGTTTTTCGTGACGTATTTTACGATTTCCTTCTGATCAACAGCCATTGCGAAAGCTTTTCTGATGTTTTCATTTTGAAACGGCTCCATATTGACATTAAAGCGGTAAAAGTATAAACCCGCCTGATCAACGATGTGCACGTTGTCTTGATCCAGCAGCTGGTCACTTAGCTCAGCCGGTACGTATGCGGTGTCCAATTCACCGGACTGGAACATTTGGTAATCTGTATTTCTGTCACTCACCATTGCCCATTTCACTTTGTCAAGCTTCACGGTTTCTTTATCCCAGTACGTATCGCTTTTTTCCATTGTGATGCTGTCATCATGCTTCCATTCTGACAGTTTAAACGGGCCGTTTCCGACAAATGTATCGGCTTCAGCAAACCACTTTGGATTTTCTTTGTCGACTTTTTCGTTAACCGGAAAATACGCCGGGTTTGACACCACGCTCAGGAAATATTTTTGCGGTGCGGCAAGCGTCACTTCAAGGGTGTGATCATCCTTTGCCGTCACCTTCACATCGTCTCTTTTCCCTTTTCCGCTGTTATAGGCTTCGCCGCCTTCAATAAAATAGCCGAGAAACGCGGAAGAAGCTCCTGTTTTCGGGTCAAGCATCCGTTTCCAAGCGTATTCAAAATCTCCGGCTGTCACAGGGTCTCCGTTCGTCCATTTCGCATTTTCCCGAATCGTAAATGTGTACGTTTTCTTGTCTTTCGACACAGACCACTTCTCTGCCATCGCCGGCTCCGGTTCATTGTCTTTGCCGAGGCGCGTTAACCCTTCCATGATGTTATTTAACGGCTGCCAAGACACGTTATTAAAACCGATCGGCGGATCAAACGAGGTCGGTTCATTTTCATTATTTAAGTACAGTACCTTTTCTCCGCTTGTCTTTGCCTTATCTTCTCCGCTTTCTTTTCCAGCCTGCTCATTAGCTGTACATCCCATCAGCGCAAATGAAAGTCCCAGTGCAAGGCCCATTCCCCATAGCTTCTTCACTCTCTTCATCCTCTTCCCCCTTTTTCGTTATTCATCCTTCGCTCCCGGCAGCACCGCGTGCTCAGCCCGTTTATCCTGAAGCCAGCAGTGAACAGCGTGCGTGCCGGATCGAACGGTTTGATCAGGGTATACCCTGTCGCACACGATCATTCTGCTCGGACAGCGGGCGGCAAATGGGCAGCCCGGCGGCGGTGAAAATAAATCCGGCGGCGTGCCGTCAATCGGAATCAGCTCCGCGCCCTCAAGATCCAGCCGCGGGACAGAATTCAGCAGCCCTTTTGTATAAGGGTGCTGCGGCTTGTAAAATATATCTTTTCTCGTGCCAATTTCCGCTATTTTTCCGGCATACATAACAGCCACCCTGTCAGCAACCTGGGCAACCACGCCTAAATCGTGTGTGATCAAAATGACAGAAACCTTTGTTTTTCGCTGAATCTCTTTAAATAGTTCCAGTATTTGCGCCTGTATGGTGACGTCAAGGGCAGTTGTCGGTTCATCCGCTATTAAAATATCAGGCTCGCAGATCAGCGCCATCGCAATGACAATCCGCTGTCTCATGCCGCCGCTGAATTGATGGGGGTACTGCTTCAGGCGTGCTTCAGGATCCGGAATGCCGACCAATGCAAGCATGGACAGAACCTCTTTCTCAGCCGCCTTTTTCGTCATCCTTTTGTGACGAAGAAGCGCTTCCGCCAGCTGGTCGCCGACAGTCAGCGTCGGGTTTAGCGCCGTCATCGGGTCTTGAAAAATCATTGAAATGTCCGCGCCCCTTATGCTCCTCATTTCTCTGTCAGAGAGACGGCAAAGGTCTTTGTTTTTAAATAAAATGCTGCCGTCTGTCACCTTCGCTGAATAGGGCGGGAGTAGTCCCATAATGCTTTGAGAGGTGACGCTCTTGCCGCAGCCCGATTCACCGACAATGGCAAAGGTTTCGCCTTTGTACAAATCGAAGCTCACGCCTCTGACCGCCTGAACCGCCCCGCCGTAAGTCGTAAAAGAAACGTGCAGATCATTGACTGACAGAACTTTCTCCATACAGCTACCTCCTTAGCTTAGGGTCCAGTGCATCCTGCAATCCGTCCCCCAGCACATTAAACGCGTACATCGTTAACGAGATGAAAAAGGCAGGAAAGAACAGGCGCCACCAATGCCCGGACAAAATGGTCGGCAGGCCGTCATTCGCCATCACACCCCAGCTGGCAAACGGCGCTTGAATGCCGAGACCGAGAAAGCTCAAAAATGATTCTGCGAATATGGCGGTAGGTACAGTTAAAGTCATTTGTACGATGATCGCGCCCATTGTATTCGGCAGCAAATTTTTGCGAATGATGCGAAAGGTTTTCGCACCAAAGGTTTTCGAGGCGAGCACATACTCGTAATTTTTTATTTGCAGCACTTGGCCTCTTACAATTCTCGCCATGCCGACCCATCCCGTAACAGTCAGCGCTACGATAATGGTGCCGAGCCCCGGACCCATCAAGACCATCAGCAAAATGACAACAAGAAGATACGGCAGCCCGTACAGCACTTCAATAATCCGCATCATGACACTGTCTGTTCTGCCGCCTTTATAGCCGGCAATGCCTCCGTAAATGACACCGATCAAAAAATCAATCAGTGCAGCCATCACTCCGACAAATAACGAAATCCTCGCTCCGTACCATGTTCGTGTAAACATGTCCCGGCCAAGCTCATCGGTACCGAACCAATGATCTGCAGAAGGCGGAAGATTTTGTTCTGTCAGCGATTGGCGCTCGACACTGTGAGGAGATAAAAAAGGACCAATTGCTGCCATCACAAATAGAAATAAAAGAATAAAAAGCCCGGCCATCGCTAGTTTATTTTTTTTCAGCCTTCTCCAGGCATCCTGCGCATAGGATAAACTCGGCCGTTTGACTGAATCGGTCTCTTGGGTCTTTTCCTGATTCGAAACAAACCATTCGTCCGGCACCTGAGCGTGCTGCTGCGGCTGGCGTTCATCTGTTTGTACAGGGAGATTCATACGCTTCACCCTTTCTTATGCAGTTTAATGCGCGGGTCCAGCAGACCGTAGGCCAAGTCGACCAAAAACAGCATTACGATCAAAATGACGCTGTAAAAAACGGTCGTTCCCATAATCACGGGATAGTCCCGCTGATTAATGCTTTCGACAAAATATTTTCCCATTCCGGGAATGGCAAAGATTTTTTCAATAACAAAACTTCCTGTTAAAATGCTGGCAACGAGAGTTCCCAGTACGGTAATGACGGGCATGAGCGCGTTTCTGAGTGCGTGTTTTACGATAATTTTGAGCGGAGACAGCCCTTTTGCTTTCGCTGTGCGGATATAATCCTGTGTCAGGACTTCGACCATGCTTGATCTTGTCAGCCTGGCGATAATCGCCATCGGTCCAACTGCAAGCGCTGCGGTCGGAAGCACCATATGGATCGGGCTCGTCCACGTAGCGGCGGGAAATAGTTTAAAATTGACGGCAAACTGCTGAATAAGCAACGTCGCCATAATGAAATTCGGGATGGAAATGCCGAGTACCGCGAGGCTCATCGCAGCGTAGTCCAAAAAGCCGTTGCGGCGCAGCGCGGCAGTTACGCCAAGTATCAGCCCTGAGATCACAGCAATGACAATCGCTGCCATCCCAAGTTCAAAGGAAACGGGAAATCCGCGTTCCAGCATATCATTTACGCTGTCTGACGGTTTTTTAATAGAAGGGCCAAAATCGAATGTAATGATGGATTTTAGATAGATGATGTATTGGATAATGAGAGGATCGTCTAAGTGATAGTAGGCTTCGAGATTTCTTTGAACCGCTTCATTTGTGCCCCTCTCCTCATTAAAAGGAGATCCGGGAATGACCTTCATCAGAACGAAAGTCAGGGTGGTAATGACCAAAATCGTAGCTGCCATTGCCCAAAAACGCTTCATTATATATCTTGCCAAAGCCTTAACACCCCTTTAGCAGAATGATGTTCGCATTGCCAGTTCAGTCATGACAAGCATAGCCTGATAGGCTTCAAGCATATCCTTCGCCTGAAATTGAACGGTTGTGGTTCCCGGTTTGATTTCTGTACCCGGCATTAGATGAGCCCACTCAGCTTGGCCGTAATTGGCAAATTCAATGCTTAATACAGGCCTGTCAGGCGGTGTAAGCGGTTTAACTTTATCTTTGTTCTGCAAGGCATATGCGGTTTTTTCTGTCAGCAGCCGGCCGGCTTTCACAGGCGACAGACATTTGACTGCAGACCTTGAAATCGTTTGTTTAACAGCAGCTGTCGTGACATTCGGGATGAGCTCTTCAGCTTCTTTGGCCGCCCGGTCATCACCGGCTACCATTAATACCGGGACATCGTAATAACCGGCAACGTAAGCATTTAATCCAAGCTCACCGACAGGCTGATCATTTATGTAAAAATGACGGACACCGAAAATCATGCTATGGGACATGACACCGGGAGTTGAGGCTCTCGCGTGATAACCGAGAAACAACGCGCCCGTGAATGTATCATCTAGCCCCTGCACCATTGAAAATGGTTTAACATCGCCGGAAATCAAATCCGCCTCCGGATGAAGCTTTTCAATCATCAGATTATTCATTTTCGAATGGCTGTCATTCACCAGCACCTCCGTACACCCGCTGTTAAACGCTTCGGTAATACAGTAGTTTGCTTCTTCGGTCATGATCAGCCGTCCGCATTCATAATTACGCTTGCCGGAATCAACAAAGGTATCATCCGGAAGACCTGAAATACCCTCCATATCTACTGACATGTACAGTTTCATAACGCTCCTCCTTTTTTACTAAATTATGAATATTCTAACAGATTATATTAAAAAAAGAGGAAAAATGCAATATAGCTGGGAAAAATCACTAACGTTCAGAGATAAAAAAGAATCCTCTTTCAAGGATTCATGTTTCTTTTGCTGCCTGTTCTGTCAGCTGCTCATATTTTTCGAGTGTTTTTTCAAATACTTGATCAAAAACATGCGGCACAGAGGCACGTATCACCGCCGCTCCCTCCCCTGTAATTCCGCCTTTCGTTGCAACACGGTTCAGCGTCTCCTCAAAGGACATCTTCTTTTCGATCAGCAGCTTGCCTGTCCCATACAGTGAGTGTATCAGGAAATCAAAGGCTTCTTCTTTTGTCAGGCCGCTGTTTCTCACAGCCGACAGCGCTAATTCTTCAAACACTGCGGCGATGAAGCCCGGAGCAGAGCTCGTCAGATTACTGGCTGCATCCAAATTTGATTCTTTTATTTCTCGCACACTGCTGAAAGCCGATAACAATTCATACAAACGTTCTTTCTTCTGTGCCGCCAGTGCTTCACTGTGAACAACCAGTGAGATGCCGGCTTCCGCTTCAGATGTAATGGCCGGAATCAACCGTGATATTCCAGCTGCCGTTTCAGCCTCTAAAAGCCGCAGAGGCACACCAGCCGCAATGGATACAATATGAGTATTCCGGTTCACATACGGGTGAAGCCGGCGTACTGTTTCAATGACATGGAGCGGCGGGACACATATAAAGATCAAGGCGCACTTTTCCGCCCATATCTCAAGCGGTTTTGCCGAAACGTCTGGATAATCAGCGAGCAAAGCCTGAAGCCTCTCTCCCTTAGTTCTTGTCTCAACAAACAGCTCATTTTCCTCTACTTGTTTATGCTTCAACAGCTGTCTGGCGATCATATCCGCCATGCTGCCATACCCGATCAATCCGATTGACTCCATCGTTTCAGCCCTTTCATGTACAATATTCCTTATAAAGTGTACCGTTTTTCGCACTTTTTCACAATTTCCCATAATGTTTTCATTTTTATCCCACAGTTTTTGTTTATGATAAAATCAAGTCATAAAACTGCCATAATCAAAATGTAATGAGTTGAAAATAGAGAGAAACGGAGTGAACATGATGGATAACTATCGTGACGAAAATAGAACAGAAGGACAAGAGAATGAGGTTTTTTTAACGAAAGAGAATGATCAAAACCCGTCTTACTCAGCCCGCAATGTGATTCATGATCAAGAGAAGAAAAAACGCGGATTCGGATGGTTCAGGCCGCTGCTTGGCGGAGTCATCGGCGGAAGTCTCGCCCTTGGCATCTATACGTTCACACCGCTTGGCGACCACGATTCTCAGGACGCAGCGAAACAGACGTCCAGCCAGCAGCAAACTCAATCTGTTACAGCTAAAAGCACATCCTCTGAATCAAGCAAAAGCTCGACAAGCTCATCTGCATTTAAGAGTGAGGATTCTTCTAAAATCTCAGATATGGTGGAAGATCTTTCACCGGCGATTGTCGGCATCACAAACCTTCAGGCTCAGTCAAACAGCTCTTTGTTTGGCTCTTCCGGTTCCAGCTCTGATTCAAGTGAAGATACAGAAAGCGGCTCAGGATCGGGTGTCATTTTCAAAAAAGAGAACGGCAAGGCTTATGTCATTACGAATAACCACGTTGTAGAAGGCGCAACTTCACTCAAGGTGTCTTTATACGACGGCACTGATGTGACAGCTAAGCTCGTAGGCAGTGACTCTTTAACAGATTTAGCTGTTCTTCAAATCAGTGATGACCACGTAACAAAGGTAGCAAACTTCGGTGATTCATCAGATCTCAGAACAGGCGAAACCGTCATTGCGATTGGAGATCCGCTCGGAAAAGACCTGTCTCGCACAGTAACACAAGGAATTGTAAGCGGCGTGGATAGAACAGTTTCAATGTCAACCTCAGCCGGTCAAACAAGCATTAACGTGATTCAAACTGATGCCGCGATTAACCCGGGTAACAGCGGCGGTCCATTGTTAAATACAGACGGTAAAATTGTCGGCATTAACAGTATGAAAATCAGTGAAGATGATGTTGAGGGCATCGGATTTGCCATTCCAAGCAATGATGTAAAACCGATAGCTGAAGAATTGCTGTCTAAAGGGCAAATTGAACGTCCGTATATCGGTGTCAGCATGCTCGATTTGGAACAGGTGCCGCAAAACTACCAGGAAGGCACACTCGGCCTGTTCGGCAGCCAGCTGAATAAGGGCGTATATATCCGCGAGGTCGCTTCCGGCTCTCCTGCTGAAAAGGCTGGATTAAAAGCAGAGGATATTATCATCGGCCTTAAGGGCAAAGAAATCAATACAGGCAGCGAATTGCGAAATATCCTATATAAAGACGCAAACATCGGCGACACCGTCGAAGTGAAAATCCTCAGAAACGGCAAAGAAATGACGAAAAAAATCAAACTCGATCAAAAAGAAGAAACACCTTCTTAAGAAAAGCGCCTCAGGCCGCAAAAGCGGTCTGAGGCTTTTTATTAGACAAAAGACCTATCTGCTCTATGAAACTTTCTGCCGAGACACCCGTATATGATACAGGCTGACATCATTCTAATCAGATGCTTGAAGCATTGTTTAAAAAGGAGGAATGACATGAAAACCGTAGGATTGAGCATAATTTGCGCAGGATTGGCTTTTCTGATGCTGAGCTTTCTCCTTCCTGAATCAACATTGGCATGGGGAGTTACACTGGGGACCAGTATTCTATTAAACATAACAGGCACTGCTGTGATTATGCGTTTCTTAAAAAACCCTCAATCTAACAGCTGATTTCAGCTCGCGGTGAACCGCAGTGCAAGTTCACAGTCTCTTCTTCCTTCCCTATCAGCATCTTTTACTTTGATCACCATACAGCACATAAAAAACCCCTGTCCGTAATGGGCAGGGGTTTCAGGTTAGGACATATGCTGGTCTCTATAGAGTCTTTTATTTTCAATCCCGTACGATTTCTGTACGATGTAAAGCGGCCGGTCTTTGGCTTCATCATAGATTCTGCCGATATATTCACCAATCATGCCCAGTATCAGAAGTACGATGCCGCTGAACAGGAGCTGGATGACGATAAGCGATGACCAGCCGGTAATGGTGCTGTCGGTGAACAGCTTCAAATACAGTACGATAAACATATACAGAAATCCTGCGCCTGACATTAAGACCCCGACATAGCTTGCCAGTTTCAGCGGTTTATGTGAAAATGTCGTAATGCCGTCCATTGAAAGCTTCAGCATTTTCTTAAGCGGGTATTTCGTTTCTCCGGCAAGCCTTTCATCACGTACATACTCAACTGCTGTTTGTTTGAAGCCTACCCAGCTGACGAGTCCTCGGACAAAAGGATTTTTTTCCTTTAATTTTTTCATTTCATCACAGACTTTTCTGTCCATGAGACGGAAATCCCCGGTATCAATCGGGATATCAATATCTGTCATGCTGCTGAGAAGCCGGTAAAACATGGCCGCTGTCTGTTTTTTGAAAAAGGTTTCCCCTTTTCGTTTTGTCCGGACGGCGTATACGACCTCATAGCCTTCCTTCCACTTTTCAATCATGTCTAAAATTAACTCAGGAGGGTCCTGCAGATCGGCGTCAATGACGGCGATTGCATTCCCCTGTGCATAATCCATTCCCGCTGTAATCGCGATCTGGTGCCCAAAATTCCTGGAAAAATCAATGATTTTCACTCTCGGATCAATCAGACTGTGTTCTCTTAAAATCTCAATACTGCGATCTTTGCTGCCGTCATTGACAAATAGCAGCTCATAGTTTTCCTTCGTTTGATCCATGACCTCTTTTAAGCGCTGATAGGTTTCATGAATGACAAGCTCTTCATTATACACAGGTATCACAATTGAATATTGAATATGTCTGCTCATGTTTTTCCTCCTATTCATCAGCATGTAGTTCGTATAATGCAGCTGACTGGTTCATTCCGCCAGGCCCGCCGCCCATTTTGCCGGTTTGGCCTGAAGCGTTGCTCTCGCTTGCCGTACCTGATGAATCAGTCTGATCAGATGATGTCTGCTGATCAGCGCTTGACTGCCATTTATCAGAAGAAACTTTCTTGCCGTTTTCTTGAACCCATTCGACAATTTCATTGTTTCCGCCTTTCCCCATTCCTGAAGCCAAGAAGTATTTCACTTTTCCTTCTTTTACGAGCTTTTTAAATTGAGTCAGCGTGATGGCCGGGTCAGAACCGCTGAATCCGCCGATCGTCATGACGGCCTTTTTCGTTTTGATAATATACGGAGCCGCTGTGTTTGAATCAGTTGTGGCGAATAAATATTCCGCTCCGGAGTTGTTTTCTTCTAAATACTCAATTAATTTTTCATTTACACTCGACTCGTTCATTCCCATGCCTTTTCCGCTGCTTGAAGCGAGCTGCGGCCCTGTTTCAGGAAGAGAGCTGTTTCCTCCGTACAGGAGAGGTGTGCTTGCCCAATAAATCGGCATCACAAGCAATACGAGAAGACCTGCAAGTGATATATAATATGTGAGCGGTTTTTGGCGCTGTTTAAAAATCAAAAGAGCAATGGCAGATAACGCACCGATAACCCCTACGCCGATACTCCATCCAACACCGATTTGATCGTTGTAGTTTCTCAGAATAAACAATTCAAATCCTGTTGTGGCAATCATCGCCGCCGGCAAAAGCCAAGACTTCCAGCCTGTATGGTTTCGGTATAACTGAACGAGCGCAACCCATCCAGCTCCGACAAGTGCAGCAATCGGCGACGCCAGCATAATGAGATAATAATGATGGAAAAATTCTGCTACGCTGAAGAATCCGGCAATCGGCACAAGCCATGCAACCCAGAACACCGTCTCCTTCTGCTCAACAGATAATCTTCTTCTTTCTCTCGCGCCTGCAATCAGCAAGCCTGCCATTCCAAAAACCGCAAATGGCAGCAGCCAGCTGATTTGATCAGATAGTTCTTGTTGGAAGAGCCGAAGCGGGCCAGGTGTTCCCGTTCCGAACATTCCTGTACCTGATTGCATTTTCGATCCGCCTGAACCGCCCTTACCTCCGTCGCCGCCAGGTCCGCCTTGTCCGCCATCTCCTCCGCCGTTTGGAGGGCCTCCTTGACCGCCGCTTGGCATTTCCCCATTGGATGGCGGTGCCGTCATATTGCCATTTGCAGATTTGTCATCGTTTGATGAGCTGCTGCTTGATGACTGATTAGGCGGTGCTTGAGCGTCAGATGAACTGTTCTCCGCAGAAGGCATTTCTTTTGCTGTGTCTCCGCTTGACCCGCCCTGACCGCCGCCGAAATTTTGCCCTGTCAGCCGCTGAATTCCGTTGTATCCGAAAGCCAATTCCAAAACAGAGTTGGTCTGGCTGCTTCCGACATAAGGGCGTTTGCTGGCAGGGATATTGTCAACGATGAGCGGCCATGATAACGAAACTGCCGCTAACACGACTAATGCGCTTCCTAATGAAATGATTTTTTTCTTGATTGTGACATTTGCTGCAATCAGGTAGAACAATAAAAAAGCCGGTAAAATCATATAAGCTTGAAGCATTTTTGTGTTGAAACCTGCGCCAACTACGAAAAATGCTGCTAGCAGCCAGATCAGCTTTCCTTTTCTGATAGCTTTAAAGAGAAGCCATGTAGCCAGCAATAAGAAAAATACCAGTAATGCATCAACATTGTTTGTCCGGGCCACAGCCACCGCAATCGGTGTACATGCCATGATGAAAGAGGCAATTCTTGCTGCCGTCTTACCGAATGTCGGTTTTATTAACAGATACATTAAAAGGACAGAACCTACACCAGCAAGTGCCTGAGGCAGGATGACGCTCCAGCCGTGCATACCGAATATAAGTGCGCTGATGGTTTGTATTTGGAACGTAATAGGGGGTTTATCAACCGTTATAAACCCCGCCGCGTCGAATGAGGCATAGAAAAAATTATGAAAGCTTTGCATCATACTTGTGACTGCAGCGGTGTAATAAGGATTCACCGTATCATCATTCCAGATGTTATAGATATTTAAAAATGCAGATGCGAGCAAAATGAGAATCAGGAAGATGTCCAGCTCGCGTTTTTTCTTTTCCACGTGTGTCTCACTCCTTTTCGTCTAACTTTGAAATAGTGTAACAAGCAAATATGAAAAAACTATTAATAAACAAAGGCAATATTTTTGCCAAAACCAATTCATACCATCAGTCCATAAAAGCAAAAGTTTTCGGGTCTTTATCCTGATCTAAATCTGATATTTTGTACCTAATCATCCATATGTAAGCCGTTTTTGAACAAAAATAGCCTTCCGGTGACGCCGGAAGGCAAAGAATCACAATATATCGTTATTGAATCGGCTTCAGTCTTGCTTCGATTTCCTCTCTTCTATGCTCAAGATATGGCGGAAGAGCGATGGTTTGGCCAAGCTCATCAATTTCTTCATCAACCATAAAGCCCGGACCGTCTGTAGATAATTCAAACAGAATGCCGTTCGGTTCTCTGAAATACAGCGCCTTGAAATAGTAGCGCTCAACGATGCCTGAGTTGCTAAAGCCTTCCCGGCTGATGATGCGGTGCCATCCGGCAAGCTCTTCTTCGTCTCTCACGCGAAATGCGACATGATGGACACTTCCTTTTCCTTGACGTTCGCGCGGAAGATCATTTCTTTCAATTAAATGGATTTCTGTGGCCGCACCGCCTTCTCCTGATTCTAAAATGACCGCTGTTCCCTGTCCTTCAACCGGCTCTCGGCTGACCTCTGTAAACCCAAGAATATTGGTTAATACATGTAATGTTGGTTCAGCGTACGGCACTGTCAATTCAACAGGCCCTAACCCGCGAAATGAAAATTCTTCCGGAATGCCGCTTTGTTTAACAGGCAGACCATAACCTTTGCCTTTCTCATCAGCAGTCAGCACAAGGCGCTGTCCTTCATGATCTTCGAACGCCAATATGTCACGTCCGGCTCTTTGGGCGATGCCGCTATGCGCCACCTGATGCTCTTCAAAACGTTCTTTCCAGTAATGCAGCGCTTCTGTGCTTGGAACACGTAATCCAATAGAAGAAATACTGTTTGTTCCCGCATGAAACGGCGCAATGCGGGGAATCTCAAAAAACGTCAGTTCCGTTCCCGGATTTGCCACTTCATCTCCGTAGAATAGATGGTACATCGTTGGTTCATCTTGGTTTACGGATTTTTTGACGAGTTTTAATCCTAATACTTTACTATAGAAATCTAAGTTTTTTTGCGCGTCAGCTGTTAATGCGGACACGTGGTGAATGCCGTTGACTTTCATATGCTGTCCCTCCAGGTCAATTTATCTCGATTTCGAGATATTATATTAAAGATGTATATTTATTTTCCTAATTACAAGGTATTTTATTCACATACGAAAGTCAACATATCAGCTTCATCTGGGTCCGGCATCCTGCTAAGTCCCGCTGTCAGCCATTTAATGTGCTCATTCTCCGCTTGAACGCCTTTCGCAAAACACGAACTTTAGATAAGATTTCCCTCAATTTTATTCGTTTCAATAGATAGTAAATAGACGATTTCACAGATTTTACGAATGGAAATAAAGCAAATATCGAAAATCAGAAAATTTATTTTATTTCACTTTTCTAAAATAGGGTTTACAATATGAAAAATAGATTCTTCATCACGAAGCTTCATCATAGGAGGTTAAGGACATGCATACTGAAGAAAACGGTTTAAAAAAAGAGATAGGCCTCTTGTTTGCCCTTACTCTTGTTATTGGAACCATTATCGGTTCCGGCGTTTTTATGAAGCCCGGTGCTGTGCTCGCTTATTCAGGAGACTCAAAAACTGCGCTATTTGCGTGGCTGTTGGGCGGTATATTAACGCTGGCAGGCGGACTGACGATTGCAGAAATCGGTACGCAGATTCCGAAAACAGGCGGACTTTATACGTATCTTGAAGAAGTATACGGCGAGTTTTGGGGATTTTTATGCGGCTGGGTGCAGATCATTATTTACGGCCCGGCGATTATCGGGGCACTCGGTTTATATTTTGGATCCTTAATGGCGAATCTTTTCGGCTGGGGTTCAGGACTATCAAAGGTAATCAGTATTATAGCAGTTATCTTTTTATGTGTAATTAATATTATCGGTACAAAATACGGCGGTTTTGTTCAAACGCTGACTACGGTCGGAAAGCTGATTCCGATTGCTTGTATCATTATTTTCGGCCTTTGGAAAGGCGATCAGCATATCTTTACAGCCGTAAACGAAAGCATTTCTGATATGAATTTCGGTGCAGCCATTTTGGCCACATTGTTTGCTTATGACGGATGGATCCTGCTTGCAGCTCTCGGCGGAGAAATGAAAAATCCTGAAAAGCTTCTGCCTCGCGCAATGACTGGCGGACTGTTAATCGTAACAGCCATTTATATCTTCATTAATTTTGCGCTGCTTCACATCCTGTCCGCAAACGAAATTGTGACACTTGGAGAAAATGCGACAAGCACTGCTGCCAGCATGCTGTTCGGTTCAATCGGCGGAAAGCTGGTCAGTATCGGAATTATTGTCAGCATCTTCGGCTGTTTAAACGGAAAGGTTCTTTCTTTCCCGCGTGTGACCTTTGCGATGGCAGAACGAAAACAGCTGCCTTTTGCTGAGAAATTGTCCCGCGTGCACCCGACATTCCGCACACCGTGGATTGCGATTTCTTTCCAAATCGCTGTGGCGATCATCCTGATGCTCATCAGTAATCCTGATAAGCTTTCTGAAATCTCTATTTTTATGATCTATATTTTTTATGTGATGGCCTTTTTTGCAGTATTTATTCTTCGCAAACAAACAAAGGGAAAAACACGTGCTTACAGTGTTCCGCTTTACCCGTTCATGCCGATATTGGCGATCGCAGGTTCATTCTTTGTATTGGGAAGCACACTCATTACAGACACATTAAGCTGCGGATTATCAATTCTCATCGGCCTGGCCGGACTCCCTGTGTATTATTGGATGCAAAAACGAAAAGCCAGCTAAAAAAACGGTTCCCTTGTTTAGGGAACCGTTTTTTGGTGAATCAGAATATAAATGTTGACAAAAAAAACACAACTTTTGATATACTTTTTACGTTAACCAGAAAGATTTTGCAAACTTGGTTCGTTTTTTTGAGGTGAAGTAGGCCAAAATAAGGAGACACGTTTTATCGAAAAAGTCAAGCCGCGTTTTTTTCGACTTTTCCTGTTTTTTTTCGACAAAAGGCTATATAATAATTTGATGTGTGCATTGTTCATTCAAACTATGGAGGGTTTTTAATGATAAGAAGAAAAAAAGATAAGTTCTCACTCCTTTTAACAGAAATTGCAAAGAACATAGACGAAACTGCAGAATATTTTTTGAATTTTAAGGTCACTAACCAAACGACGCTTAAAGAGTTTGCAGATACGTTAAAGGAATATGAAACAAAAGGTGACAATCATGTTCATGTCATGATCAAAGAGCTTAACAAAGCATTCATCACTCCTATTGAGCGCGAGGATATCCTTCAGCTGACAAACAGCCTGGATGATGTGCTTGACGGAATCGAACATTTCTCTGCCATGATGGAGATTTTCTCAATTACTTCATCAGACGAGCATATCGATAAATTCAGCGGATACATCAGAGAATGCGCGAAAGAAATTTTGATTACAATTGAGCTGCTGGCAGAAAACCGCTTAAAGGATATTCAGCCTCACGCGATCAAAATTAAAGAGTATGAGCACAGCTGTGACAACCTGCACAGAAAATCATTAAAGAATCTTTTCGGAAATGAAACAGATCCAATTAAAGTCATTCAATATCGTGAAATTTACGAAACACTTGAAGAAATTGCCGATTCGTGCCAAAGTGTTGCCAATAATCTTGAAACCATTATTATGAAAAACGCGTAACGAGGGGTAAAAATGGATATTCTATTTATATTAACGATACTAATAGTCATTTTTGCTCTGGCGTTTGATTTCATCAACGGGTTTCATGATACGGCGAACGCAATTGCGACTTCAGTATCAACAAAAGCGTTGAAACCGCGCCATGCCATTATAATGGCGGCAGTGATGAACTTTGTCGGAGCAATGACGTTTACAGGTGTTGCCAAAACCATTACGAAAGATATTGTAGACCCTTATACTTTGGAAAATGGCTCTGTTGTTATTTTGGCTGCTTTAGTCGCAGCAATAGCGTGGAACCTGCTTACTTGGTATTACGGCATCCCAAGCAGCTCATCCCATGCCATCATCGGGGCGATTGCCGGTGCAGCCGTTGCGGCAGCCGGATTTACTGCGTTAAATTATAAGGGCTTCATTAAAATCATTGAGGCACTCATCTTATCACCAATTATTGCCTTTGTCCTTGGTTATATTCTTTACAGCATCGTCAAGCTGATCTTCAAAGACAGCAATTTGGCGAAAACGAACAAGCAATTCCGCAGAGTGCAGATTATAACTGCTGCCCTGCAATCCTATACACACGGAACAAACGATGCGCAAAAAGCAATGGGAATTATCACAATGGCTCTCATCACAGCAAATTTACATACTTCTGCTAATGATATTCCAACCTGGGTGCAATTCGCCTGCGCGACAGCCATGGGTCTCGGAACTTCAATCGGCGGATGGAAAATCATTAAAACCGTTGGCGGAAAAATCATGAAGATTCGTCCGGTAAACGGTGTATCCGCTGACTTAACCGGGGCAGCCATTATTTTCGGCGCCACATTTATTCATTTGCCGGTCAGTACAACCCACGTCATTTCTTCATCAATCCTTGGCGTCGGTGCATCACACCGGGTAAAAGGCGTAAACTGGGGCACAGCTAAGCGGATGCTCATTACATGGGTCATCACGCTTCCGATTTCAGCGACACTTGGTGCTATCGCCTACTTTATTTTAAATATGATTTTTTAATGTGGAACCGCTTCTTAACAGAAGCGGTTTTTTTGATGGAACAGGAAAACCAGCCGCATCTCTCGAATACAATAATCAGAACCTATTACAGATGCGAGGGATTGATGTATGCTTTTATTCTTTCAAATCATGGTCTGGTGCACTATGGCCGCTTTAGGCTTATACGTATACGCCACATGGCGGTTCGAAGCGAAGGTCAAAGAAAAAATGTCCGCCATCCGAAAAACATGGTATTTGCTGTTTGTTTTGGGCGCCATGATATACTGGACATATGATCCCTCTTCCCTGTTCACAAACTGGGAACGGTATGTCATTGTCGCTGTCAGCTTTGCTTTAATTGACGCTTTTATCTTTTTGAGCGCTTATGTGAAAAAACTGGCCGGCAGTGAACTGGAAACAGATACAAGAGAAATTCTCGAAGAAAACAACGAAATGCTCCACATGTATCTCGATCGGCTGAAAACATACCAATATCTATTGAAAAACGAACCGATTCATGTTTATTATGGAAGTATAGAAGCATATGCTGAAGGAATTGATAAACTGCTGAAAACCTATGCTGATAAAATGAATCTGACGGCCAGCCTTTGTCACTATTCGACACAGTCTGATAAAGACCGGTTAACCGAGCACATGGAGGATCCCGCTGACGTGCAAACGAGGCTGGATCGAAAGGATGTCTATTACGACCAGTATGGAAAAGTAGTGCTCATTCCCTTTACAATTGAGACACAGAGCTATGTCATCAAACTGACGTCTGACAGCATTGTAACGGAATTTGATTATTTGCTTTTCACATCATTAACGAGCATATATGATTTGGTGCTGCCAATTGAGGAGGAAGGTGAAGGATAATGGAAAACGCGTTTCAAAACGGATGCCATCCGCGGGCAAAGAAACCGTTTAAAATCCTGAAAAAACGTTCAACCACCAGTGTCGCAAGCTATCAAGTCAGTCCGCACACAGCAAGAATCTTCAAAGAAAACGAACGGCTGATTGATGAGTATAAACGAAAAAAAGCATGATCACACTAAAAGGACAAGAGAAACAGCTCTTGTCCTTATTCCTTTTCTTAAGGGGTTACATATAATAAAACAAACAGAGGATAATGTCAGGTGATACAGTGAAAAAATTGGTGCGGCGTGTGAAGGTTATTGATTACGGGAGGTTTGGCTTTTCCGGGTATTCGCTTCGGGTGAGGGAGCGGAGTGCGGGAATTTTAAAAAAATTGAAGAAGAAAAAATAAATCCCGGAGCAACTCCGGGATTTTTTGTTCTACCATCAGCTAACTTGAGCTGAGATCTTCGCTTTTGTCGCAGGTCCGTAGATACCGTCGGCGGTTAGACCGTTAACAGACTGAAAACGCGCAACCGCGTCAGCAGTTTTCGGCCCGTAAACGCCGTCAATCCCGTTGTTCACAGCTCCTTTATCAGGATAAAAGTAGAGAGCCGCCAGCGCTCGTTGCACCTGAAAGACGTGTTCGCCTGAGGTATATGGTGTTGTCAGCTGAATGATACCGTCAGGGAGCGGATAGAGTTCTGGCTCTTCAGCGGACGATGGGGCACTTACAATTAACACTTGACCAACCTGAATGAGATTCGGATCTTCGATATTGTTCCACTCTTGCAGCTGAGCAACAGTGACACCGAACGCTCTCGCTATGGATGTAAGTGTGTCACCTTTTTTTACGACGTAAGTTTGGCTCCCGCCGCCGCCAATTCCCGCTTTAAACGAGTCCCACGTATCCAACAGTTTGCGAGGGCATTCCTTCCCTGACCAATATTTATGAGGCACGACGTTAGCGAGACTGATACCGTGTTCAGCCATCAATGTTTTGATCAGCCACTGGGCATTAGCTGTTGCTTGTGCAAAGTCGCCATCCGCATTTTCACAAATTTCAATCCCAATAGAAGCCCGGTTGCCGCTTCCGTTCCCGTCTCCTGCATGCCAGCCGTTTTCATTTAACGGCAGATGCTGATAAATCTCTGTATCATCAACTGTAAAATGCCAGCTTGTCGCCGTATCAGGGTTTTTCAAATAGCGGGCATGCGCTTGGGCATCGGCGCCTGCTGCCGTATTCGCTGTATTGTGTACGGTAATATAAAGAGGTGTCATCGCGTAGCCTGGACGGTTATTTGCACCGACCGGAATAAAATCTTGAATAATGTTAACCATTTTCATCTCTCCTTATTTCGTCAGATTATTTTCCTTTAACAAGTCGCGTTGCTTTTTCCCTTTTTCTGTTACATAGTTGTTTTTAAACCAAGCTGCCAGTGTTGTCCCAATTGTGAAGATCACTGATCCTGCTGAATACAGAGCATCTGCAAGCTGATTCACCTGCTCTTCCTGTATGTCCAATGGTGATTTGCCAAACATCAGCATGCTCTGGTTGATGAGCGCAAGCAAAAGAAGCACCGTCCTAGTGACCGTGCCTTTATCATACGTTTTCATGATAATCCCCCTTAATGCTGCAGCAGGTTGTACATAATGGCGATGGCTCCACCGATAATCCCTGTGCACACTGCTGTAATGATGGCACCAGTGATGGTGCGCTTAATCCATGTTGTATTTTCTTCAATTTTGTTTAATTTTTCGTTCAGCGTCATGATTTGCTGGTCTTGCCGGTCAGACACGCGTTCCAATGCCGAAACTCTCTGTTCGAGCGCTTTTTGCTCGCCTTTCATGTCTGCTAAATCCTGCTGAAACACATTAACATCTATGTCTTGCTGCATCATTCACTCCTCCTTTACATGCGGATCACCTCCTTTCCGAGGCCAATTGCAATGGTTAAGAGACCGCGGTTCCTTTAATTGATAGACTCCCGCCGGTCATGCTGGCAATCTCCATTACGATCTCCTTAAAGCCTTTAATATCAAAGGACCAAGCCTCATCCTTGCCTAAGGTGCTGCAAGCGGAAGAAGCATCATCCAATTTCACGCCTCTGATTGGAAGTTTCTGTCCTGACACAGATTTCCCCCAAAATTTCACCTCACTCGTTTCCGCTGTGCCGAATACTTCAACGAGTAAATGCGCGGCACCGTCCACGGGTAAAGCAGTACCTTCGCCGGCGGACTCGGCATTTTCGTGAAAAACAAAGTCAAACGTTTTGCCAGCTTCCACTTTCAGCCGCCCATCGTCTGTTTGGTTTTCCTTCAAATCGATTTGCAAAGGAAGATTTTCATTTAAGCGTACGTCCATTTCACCTGCGCCGACTGATTGGTATAACACAAACTCTGATTGCTGGAGATTTCCGTTAACATATCGGAATCGGTAATAGCGTTTTGTGATATACACCCATTCAGTCGCTGTCAAAACACCTGCTGCGACATTAACTACTGCTGTCGTTGTCCAGACATTGTTATTGTCGCTTTCTTCTATAAAGAGCGTGCCTTCACGATCTGCATACGCCCAGCCCTTTACTTTCGAAATCAGAACTGCGCCAAGCCGGTCTTGTCCGAGCTGACTGTATGCCTCAGTGGCCTTTAACGCGGCATTTGTTAAAATCTCCGCTACACCTGAGAGATTTGAAACAGGTGTGACAAAATCGGTTTTTTCTCCTCTATACGGCTTTACAGCTCCAGCTTTTCCAGTCTTATCGAGAGGAAATTCATATTGATACTTGACCATTTTTATCCTCCTTTTCATGTAAAAACGAGCAAAATAAAAAAGCCTACATGGCTTTACCGGTAATTTCTTCATACTGGTCAGAAGTGATCAGTTTTTTGCTCACGCCTTCTGCCAGATCCTCTATAGAACAATCTTTGAATTGTATGGCCTGCTTCACCATATCTGTCGTCGCCCAATCATAATGTAAGGCAAGCACCCAATAATTCATTCAGCACGCTCTCCTTTCAAAGATAATAATGAAAGCTTTATATCTGACAACTCGCTCCCCAACGTTTTGTTTAGCTCTTCAATCTGCTTGCGTGCCAGCTTTTCCTGCGACAATTCCTGAGCAAGTACCTCCACCTGATCAGGCGGCTCGTACGGAGGATTTTTTTGCGATTCCTCCCACCAGGCTTCCAGTTCTTTTTGCGTCGGGATCGGGGCACGCAGGTTCCATTTTTCAATATAGGAACCATGTCCGTCATTCCGCAGCTCGAAATCCTTTCTTGGCACAGCGTCAGGGTATTTGTACATGATTGCATCGTATAATATCATTTTGCACCTCCTAAAATCTTGGGTAATTTCTTCCGCCTATCTCTGTGATGTCAAAGTAGTTATACCATCCTGAGCTATCAGAGATATACCGTGAAGTATCACCATCATAACCCACATAGAGATACATCTCTATATAATCACCCGCATCTGCTGGAACAGTGGCAGCTCCATAGACTCCCACATTAAAATCTGTGGTATCAGAAGGACTTGCCGGACTATTTCTATAATGCGCTATATTTTTATAAATTTTTCCATTCAAATAGATCTCCAATTCATAGTTGGCATATCTCTGAACGTTTTGAATATATACCCCCGCATTGACGAGAAACATCCCGCTGTTCGGACAGATGAATCGATAATTATTGATATCAAAGGCATTATGACTGTCCTTTATCTTTCTATTAAAACAAATTTTCTGCTTTTCACCTTTGATTAGAAGCTGCTTCCCTGCAGTTCCGATATTCGCGTGTGCAAATCCCGAAAATTTCTGCCAAACCGTCCAGCCGGAACCATTCCACCAGTGACGAACCCAAGTTCCAGTACTATCAATATAACTATTAGATTCATTTCCAGTACCGTAAAAATATTGAGTAAATCTATAGTCGTGATATTTCTCATTTTTCACGATTCCATATCCAAGTGGGTAACCAGTAGTATTTCCCTGACCAATATCCATTAGTGTTAACCCCGGAGGATATTCATTCCCTCCAGTTCTTGCGTCTTGTATTGCATTAGAGCCTGTAAGAATGGTTAACTTTTGGTTTGTATAATTTGTGTCAACATAGTTTTTAGCATCAGCCAAAGCTTTATCTGCTTTGGTTTGAGCACTTACCTCAGTCTCGATCTTATTCCATCCTTTAAACACGCCATCTGTATGAATCGTTGCCATCCAAAAGGTTCCGTCGTAACTTCTAGATGCAAAAATGGTTTTTCGCCCGCCACCCCCTGTTTCAATTACATCATAGTTATACCATGATCCATCTCCTGAAACAGGATTGTTTATTATGACATTCCCTAATGCATAATAAAAGCCAGATGGCAGCGTTAATAAGTCAGTCCCATCTGGGATTTTAGTCCGGCAGCCTTGAGTATCAGTTAATTTATATAGTTGTGCATTATTCCATTTGTCTTTATCAGATTTTGTTACGTGAACATCTGTTAAATTGGCATGTGCATCTACTTTGATCTGTGAGCCTTCAACCGATTCGATCTCACGCCAAGATGTCCAAGTGTCTGAATTAGCCACTTTATTCCTCATGAATTTCCTTCGGCCAGTAGATATTGTGTCACTGCTGCTATAAGATGTGTATTCTTGATATGCATACGTGCTGTAGTTATAAACCATTAAATAACCATTGTTATCCACTGGAGCATTTAATGCTGTAGTCACACCACTCATGTAATAGAATCCTGTTTCGGTGATCGTATTGAAATCTGCATCTTTACGGTACTTTGCAACACCGTTGTCCTGAGTTATTTTAAAGAGCTGTGAGTCGTTCCACTTGTCTTTATCGGATTTTGATACGTGGATATCTGTTTTATTGGCATGTGCATCTATTTTCTTTTGAGACCCTTCTGTAGTTTCGGATTCAATCCATGCCGTCCATGTTGTTGAATCATTTTTTCTTATTCTAAAAAACGATTGCTCTCCCTTAAATCCATCATAAGCTATTTGAACAAGTGTGTTTTTATAGCTCATCACAAGGAGAAAGCACATGTTTAGGCCCGGACTGTTCAAGCCGTCATTGTATATCAAGTACATACCAGTATCGGTTAAATCATTATAATCAGTAATTTCGTTCACACTCTTGTAGAAGACTCTTCCATCATCGCCTGATATCTTACTTAACTGCGCGTTGTTCCACTTTGACCTTTCAGTAGCAGTAATGTGTATCGTATCGTCATTCACATGCAGTTCAAAATCTTTTTTTGCCGCCTGCTGCACATCATCAACATTCCCCAGCCCGACTTGCGCCTTTGTTGTGTTGTGGGGGTTGTTCATGTCGTTTTTGTGGGCAGCCAGGTCTGTGTGGGCGTCTTTTATGCCTTTTTCCCAGCGGTTGACGTCGTCCTCGTTAATTGGATCATCCGGAAGCCAGTCTGTTTTATCTTCGTATGCCATGTTTACACCACCTCAAAGGTAAATCTGAAATCGAGTGTTCTGTTTTCACTCACGTCCAGGTCTGTTTTTCTTTCTGTAATGATGTTGCCCAGCTCGTCTAAAATTTGTACCGTTTCTATATGTTTAATATCTTCCTCACGTTTTGTCAGAACGGTCACTGTTGCTCCTTCAATGGTGAGCTCCACTATTTCTGTTTCTTGGCCGTTAAGCAGCACGTGATGAATCCTGCTTTTGAGATCGGCAGCTGTACGTTCTCTGTATATGGTTGAAATCAAGTTAAAACCACCTCATTATTGTTAAGGGTGACAGAATAACCGACCTTCAGCTCACTGGCTGTTCGGTATCTTCGGTGATTCAGGATGACTGTGTCCTTTATTTGGAGCGTCTCATTTAATCCGCCTCTGAGCGTATACGCCAGATGTGCCGGCTTCATATTTTCCAATGCTTCGATCAGCTCATTCATGTGCTGGAGATCATCAATATTGATGTCTACATTAAAGCGGTATTCACCGGGCAGCAGGCGGACTTGTGCCGACGGGTTTTTTAAGAAACGGTTCACCGCCTGCTCAATGGCCCTGTAGGTGATCGGCGGGATGTTCGACATCTTCGAAATGAGGCGTAATCGCCTGATTTCATCGGTGTCTCCCGATTCCCGCGGCACGTTTAAAATCTTTTCCCAGCGGCTAAGCCCCCATGTTGCTGTTGGCACAAATAACTGGTCTGTCAGATCAAATATGCTGTTATTTTGTTGATCAAACTCAGGTGCTTCCGCTTTCAGCAGCTCCGACATTTCTTTTAAGCTGGTGAGAAACGGCGGCAGATATGAAATCATGTCATCTTGTTTGCTCAATGATCTTCACCTGCCCAAGCTTAGGGATTTCTACGTCGCTCAGCACTAAATTTTCGGAAGTGCCGTTTATTTTAATATTTGAATAATCACTGACAGACGGCGAATTATAGACGATGTTATTAATTTGAGAAAGGCGGATAATGTTATCTTCGAATGCCATTTTCTTGAAGAGATTTAAAACGCCTTCTTGAATTTCTGTCTTTACTTCATCAATCGAGTGATTGACTTCCGGTAGCACCTCGGCAGAAATCTCCACTTCCTTCCAGACCGCGCTTTCTACTGTGACAACGGCTCCGATTGGCGCCTGCCCCTCGCCCTGACCGGGCTCAGGGTCAATATAGTCTTTCACTTTTTGAATTAAGACTTCAGAAGCAGGTTCAAGGTTGGCATTCGTGACGACAATTTTAACCGTCCCTTCTCCGTTCCAAAGCGGGAAGATCTTTGCCTTTCCAACACCGTCCACTTCTTCAGCCCACTCTTTATAATGCATTTTATTGGCGCTGACAGCCTCACGCCGAACCCTCGTAAAATACCGTTCTCTTAAGCTGTCATCTCCTTCTTCTTCACGCCCCGGAATCAGAATCTCTTTGACAATCGCTTTTTCCAATCCCGGGATGGTATCCAGTGACAACAGATTGCGTCCGGTCAGATTGGCGTTTCCTGCTTCTCCCGGCGTTTCACAGACAAGTGTCCCGTCTCCTGTATATTGAAAATAAAGATTGTCCACATAGAAGCGGGAGCCTTCAGGAATTCTGACGCCAGCTGTGAACTCCCCTGCTCTCACGGCCTTTGTTGCAGCTGTCCGTTCAATCCCCGCTTCCGCAGCGCGCCGGTCCAAAAACTCTCCTTGCGCAGTATCAGAAAACACAAGCTCAAGCACGGTATCAAGCCATATATACGACTTCGCAAGCTCGGCTGCCGCCGGGGCTAATGCGTTATAAATAACACTGCCTTCTCTCGTGTCAATATCTGCGGAGATGCTGTTCAGCATACGCTCCATAATCTCTTCAAAGGTCTGATCCTCAAACATCTTCGCCAATCACCTCCTCAATCTCAAGCGATCCTTCATCTGTCTCGACTACAAAGGAAACATGAAACGCATCGCCTTGTTTTTCTATCTCAAAGTCTGTTACAGCGGAAATACGGTCATCATAAACAAGTGCCTCTTCTATGAGCCTTGGAATCTCCATTTTTTTGTAGGCATCAGTCGTCTCATGATCTGTAAGCACGTCCTGAAGCTCATTTCCGACATTATGGCTGTAAACTGAATACGCATATCGTTCAGTTTGTAAGGCGATATACACAAACTGTCTGATTGCTTCAAGCCCGGTAATCAGCTCATTTGTAATTCTTCCGTTTTCAAAATCTATTTTGTAGGTTTGCGAGGTTTCAATGACTTCGCCGTCATCTTCAATATCCTCAAACTCCACTTCTGGTGTCAGGGCCATGATGCCCACTCCTTTATACATGCTAAATAAAAAACCACTTCGTCCGAAGCGGTTTTGTTTACAGTTTATCTAAAATAAAAAACGATTGTCCGCCTGTCAGAGCTGCAGTCATGACGCGATCCCCCAGCTCGAGTGCATCATCTCCTCCGGACTGCAACCGTTTTGGGATGATGAGGGCGTCAGCCGGTATAATCAGTTTGCTGTTTTCTTTTAATTTGATTTCAGCAGGAGAAACCGAAACCACCTCAGCTGGGAGCAGCTCCACCGGAGATTCAGCATCAACCGCACCGACGGCCAAATGTTTGATGGCTTCACTCAGTCTCATCAGGAAACCCCTTCCGGCATCGTATTCTTTTCGACAACATCAATGGTCATCGTATGTTTCGTTCCTTTAAACTCATGCCGGTCTGTATCTACCCAATAGGTTTTTTTGATACCTGCCTCCGGAATGGATATATAGACAGGCAAGCCGCTCTGCACTTCTGGAATGCCGATGGCCTGAATATTTTTCAGTTCTTTTTTTACGCCCTTTTTTTCAGCAAGTCGTACGTCGGCCCTCTGCTGAAGCTGCGCCTGGTTAATTTCGTCTGTTACGGTCTCCGTATATTGAAGCACGCCGTATTTGTTTAAGCCTGAACTGTCCTTCGCAGACGCTTTATACGTCTTATTATCCTTCTGGCGGCGCAGCACCACCCGTGTTGCGGTATCATTTATAGACGTGCTGTATTGGTAGCCCGTAATATTGACGCCGGTTTCCAGTACCCATACCTCTGATGGATCTGGCCAAGCGCGCAGACCGAGCTTTCCTTTTTCCGAATACAGCTGATAATTCCGGCCCGTCTGGCTCTTTGTCTGTTTTAAAGCCTTCAATATGATGTCGTACAGGCTCGTATCATTTTTAATCACAAGGCTTTTGATCGTATGACTTGTGTTCGCAATAGAGGTTGTCGGAATTTGAAAATCATTGGCGATCCTCCTGATCATCTGGTCAGCACGCTGATTGGAAAACACGTACACATCCTGATTTTTGACCAGATATTGCAGCATATCGTACGCACTGAAGGCAAGCGTATGTTCATCAGGCGTTCGGGCGAAGACGATCCCGCGGAAAAGCTCTTTTCCCTTCCACTTAAACAAGACGGTATCTCCTTCTGTGACGCTGTAATACGTTTGGTCGCCCTGTTTGATGACGATGGTCGCTTCAATAGAGCGCGGCGCTTGATATCGGTGCCCCTCCAGCGACACGCTTTCCGCTACCAGCTCAAGCCATTCTGTATCTTTAATGACGAACAATTCTATCATCATACATCACCTGTTTCATTGCGGTATCTTTAATTTTTGACCGGGAAAAATCCAATGGCCCGGCTGCCTGATATTTCGTTTGCTTCGTTTAATCATTGCTGTTTTATTGGCGTTCCAAATTTTGCGCCATTGCGTGCTGTTCCCGTAAAACCTGCCGGCAATGTCCCAAAGCGTGTCTCCCTTTTTTACTGTATAGGTTTTCGGAGAGGCCTTTGACGGACGTTTTGCCTTTGTTTTTTTCTTTTGCTTGATTTTTCGGGGTGAGGCGGTTTTGTATTCTTTTAGTACAATATCAAAATCCCTGTCTCCTATCTCTTTGTCACCTTCACTGTATTTAAGGCTTTCAATGCTGCATGTCATATTGATTTTTGTTCCCGTAATTAAAAATTGAACAGGCTTTTTAGCCTTCATCCATTTTTCAATTTTAACAATGGCGTTCTCTGGAGAAGGGATATTCTGATATTCAGCTATCGGGCTATACTTTTTTGGAAAAAAAGAAGAAAAAGAGATTTCTTTCGCTCCGGGCTCTTCAATAAATGTGATTTCACCCAGCCCTGTTATTTTTACTGAGTCATTTTGTAAGCTATTAGATACGTCAATTGTCTCGGGAAGAACGGGAAATCGCAGCTTTTCCTTCCCCTGTGATATCCAAAATTCATAAACAGACTTAGTCAAAAGCCACGACCCCCTTTGTTCCGGTGTTAATGTCTTTTTGTAATTCATCAAGTAATGCTTGCCTGATTTTAGCTACTAGACTGTCTGTATCCTGTCCGTTATGAAAATGCTGGTCGCCATTGAATTCAATCTTTATTTCTTTCGTTCCGGCTGTTTGTACCGTTTGCCGGGATCCGGAAGTAACGGCTGCTGATACTTGTCCTGAAGAAAGCTCAGACTGCTGGGATTGAGACGGATCTGTCACTTCCATACCAAGAGCTTGCGCCGCTCTCTGAAGGAGGTAGCGGCCGCGTATGCCCCGCTCCTCCGGAATGATCCATTCCCGCTTGTTTCCTTCACCGACACGGGCGATTTGTTCTTTTGTGATCAGTCCGCCGTTAGCATAACCAACATACGGACCACCATGTCTCAAGCTTTTAATGCCAGGTACATTATCAATTGAGCCGTATCTGCTTTTGATATAGCCGATAGCGGCAGCAGCGTTGTGAATCGGATTTCTAATGTTACCCATGCCCGGTGCTTTATGAGCATTAAATGTGGTCGGGACTGTCTGCATGAGTCCTTGTGATGGATTTCCCGCCTTCGCGTTGCTATCCCACAGGTTAATAGAGTTCGGGTTGCCCCCTGATTCATACTGAGCAATCGTCATCAATCCTGGAAGCCAGCTTAATGGTGTCTTTGTGGCCATCATTGCAGCCATAAGCCACTGCTTCACATTTCCCCCTACTGCACCCATTCCGGAATAAGCAGCTGCCAGTGAACCGGCTTGCTTTTCAGCGTATTTTTTCACATCGACAGAATCCAATCCTTTTACTACACCGACAGATGCAAAGCGGCCCAAGCTCATCATGACACGTGAAGGTGAATGAATATCTAACTCTTCACGGAAAGCTTTCTCGACTTTTTTTGCTAGTTCCTTGGCTGCCTCATGGACCTCGCTGCCCTTTGAAGTCATACCTGAAACAAAATTCCCGATCATTCCGGTTCCCCAGCCGTTTGATGATTCTTTTGACTTCAAAAACGGTTTATTCACATGAGTATTTACATACTGATCAGTGCCTGTTTGCGAACTATTTTGTCCTGTAGCAAACCCTTTGATTGTACTGCTACCCCATGATGAAGATTTGTTTACAGTAGCTTGGAACGGCGTTTTGACTTTTGATTGTAAAAAGCCGTCTGTTCCGGTTGCTGTGCTGTTTTGCCCCTTAGCATAGCCGCTTACCATCTGTTTTCCGTAATTTGGTGAAGAAGAAATCATTTGTGAAAATGGCGTATTGATGTTTTTCTTTTTCCAATCTTCCATTTTGACCGGCTGATTGCTGATGCCTTTACCAAAGCCTTCTGAAAATTGCTGTCCGAGTGTGGACGCTTGGCCTGTAAGATTTGCAGTGTCCATTGATGGAGAGGCTGATCCTGATAACGAACTGGCAGTTGCTCCTCTTGAAACAGACACCGGGCTTCCAGCAGAAGACGAAGCGGTTCCCATATCGTCTACGACTTGCATACCTAGCTTAGACGCGGCTTGTGAAAGAAGCATCTTCCCACGGCCTCGGTTGTTATCAACTGGGATAACGAATTCCTTGCCGGCTTCACCGATCCATGAGATGGTTGGTTTTGTGATATAGCCGCCTGTGGCATGTTTCTGTGTCTTTTTCTCCTCAGTCCCAAATAAATAATTTGCTCCGCTTTTTACAAAGTTCCATGTTTTATTGGCAGCTTGTTTCGCACCCGACGCTACTTTACCACCAACTTCTTTTACTCCACCTAAAATGTTGGATCCTAATTCTTTAACACTGGACCACTTATCACTCCACCATTTTTTATTAAAAAGAGTATCAGAAATCGAACTTTTGAAATTTGTCCATATTGACTTTGCTTTATCCCATTTATCTTTTGCCCAGCCTTTTACACTTTCCCACTTTCCAGACCACCATTTTTCATTAAATAAGGTAGATTTCATTTTCCCTTTTACTGATTCCCAAACTGTTGATGCACTATCCCATTTATCCTTCGCCCAGCCTTTTACACCTTCCCATTTCCCAGACCACCATTTCTCATCAAATAAGGTAGATTTCATCTTTCCTTTTACTGATTCCCAAACTGTTGATGCACTATCCCATTTATCCTTCGCCCAGCCTTTTGTACCTTCCCATTTTTCAGACCACCACTCATTATTGAACAAAGTGGATTTGACTGTGTCTTTTACATTAGACCACGTATCTCCCATTCCACTAACAGTATCCTTAGCATTCGTCTTAATACCTGACCATTTTTCGGACCACCATTTTTCATCAAATAACGTCTCATTTAGTTTTTCCTTCGCTTCTGAACCATCAAATGCCTTCCCTAAACTTTCACCGCCGAAAGTGCCGGCAATTCCTCCTACAACACCGCCAATAGCGGTTCCGACTCCCGGCACAACGCTTCCAATAGCCGCTCCGGCAGCTGCTCCTGCTAAACCTCCGCCGGCTGAACCTACTTTTTCACCGGCATTATCCTTATTGATTCCGGCTAAGTCAGTAAGAGACAAAATTTCGCCTAATCCCGGTATTCCTTTTGCGGCTCCTTTTAAGCCCTTCAGTCCGCCCTTCAAACCTTTTGATTCTCCCAATGTTTTCAGAAGGCCTGAAAAACCTTTGCCAGATCCGCCTTTAGCTACTTTTGCCGATTTAGGCGTATTCACAGGATTTGATTTATTGCCTTTGTTTGATGAACCGTTTCTATTTTTGACTTTTTTGCTTTTGCCTGTACTGATTCCGGCACAGCAGCATCCGCAAGCCCCGCCCCATTTACCGCCTGACTTCTTCGATTTAGAACCTGACGCTTTTTGGTTCATAGAAGGTTTTTTAGTGCGGTTTGAGTTGTTTGAAGTTGAGTGATTTGTATTGGCTTTTGAGGCTTTTTGTTTGCCTTTGCTTCCGCTGGATTTGCCGCCAAGCAGTCCTCCAAAATCCAGATTCCCCAGTTTTTCAGCAATGCCTTTTATAATCTTTTCAAAAAACTCTCCCGCTTTTTCAATAATTTTATCAGGCCTGAATTTCTCAAATTTTTTCGCGATTTTTGAGACAATATTATCAAAAAACTTTTCTGCTTTATTCGCGATTTTATCTGGGTTGAGGAAATTGAATTTTTCAGAGATTTTGTCAACAATATTTGTTACAAAGTCTTCTGCTTTAGTGAAAATCGCGTCCGGACTGAATTTACTTGCGATATCATCCACTTTTTTCATAAAGGAGTCTGTAAACTTATCCAGTTCGTTAAAAATGGTTTCTGGGCTGAATTTGCTTACGACATCGTCCACTTTTTTCATAAAGGAATCTGCAAACTTATCCAGTTCGTTAAAAATGGTTTCTGGGCTGAATTTGCTTACGACATCGTCCACTTTTTTCATAAAGGAATCCGCAAACTTATCCAGTTTGTTAAAAATGGTTTCTGGACTGAATTTGCTTACGATATCATCTACTTTTTTCATAAAGGAATCCGTAAATTTGTCCAGTTGCTTAAAAATGGCTTCAGGACTGAATTTACTTGCAATATCGTCTACTTTTTTCATAAAGGAATCCGTAAATTTGTCCAGTTGCTTAAAAATAGATTCAGGACTGAATTTACTTGCGATTTTGTCCACTTTTCCCATAAACGATGTTGTGAACTTATCCATCTCTGTCAAAATCGTTTCCGGGCTGAACTTTGTCGT
>NZ_NSDH01000020.1:0-72126 GCF_002289525.1 Bacillus sp. 7705b
TCGTCTCCGGACTGAACTTCTCAGCTAGTGCAGTCATTTTAGATGTAATGGATTCTGTGTATGATTCTAATTTTGAGGTGATCGATTCGGGTGTAAAATGTTCAAATTCCTTCAAAAAGGTATTTTTTAATTCCTCAATTGCATTGCTGATACCGGCTGTACCTTCACTGATAAACGAATCTAAAAGGCCTCCGCCTCCTGATTCTGCGGCTCCTCCAGATCCTGGATTCAACCCGTTGCAGCAACAGCCTGCATTTTCTGCCGGTGTTTTTTCTTCGGGACCGAACACTTTATCCAATAAAGCATAAAACTTATCATCAAGTATTTTTTCTGGATTAAACTTTTCAAATTTTTGGGTAACACGATCAATAACGGCTTCTTTATATTCAGTTACTTTTTCATCTAGCTTTTCTTTGATCTTCTTTTTGCCTTCTTCAACGAGGTTTCCCCAGAAGGAATCGCCTTCTTTTCCCTCTCCCTTTTTGCTCTCTGCTTTCTTAGCTGATGGGGGAGCTGTTTTCTCAGCTGTCTTTAGTTTCCCAAAGCTATCCATTTTCTTCTGAAGTTCATCCAGCTTTTTTGATACCTGATCATTCAAAGTGAGCTGAATTTGATTATCTTTTTGTGTAAGTGCATCAATGCCTGCTGAAATGCGGCCGACTGTTTTCATGACGTGATCAATCACACGTATCGTAACAGTGTAACCATTTTGAAGTGCGGTTTCCATATAACGCTGTATTTTTTGCACAGCCGGAGAAACTTGATCTTCTGCACTCAGCATAATCGTAAAACCTTTAAAACCCGCAACAAGCTCTCTTAATCGTTCAAACTTTTCTGTCGCTTGATCATTAGCGCCAATTTTAATAGATACCGATGACGGCAATCCCTGCAATTGAGTTTGAACCTTCTGAATGACAGTGCTGGCGTTATCCTCAGCTGAAATGGAAATCATTTGGGCACCAAGCTTTTTCTTTATAGATTTTTGTATGCGGTCAATTGTCCTTAACACCGTTTTGCTTTCTTTTCGTATATCTATAGAGCTATTTCGCTGCGCCATTTTTCTATACTTTTCAAGCGCTCTAAACCCATTTTGTATCTTTCTTAACTTTTTGCTTACACGGTCTTCCATTTCAAATCTTGCTGTCAGCTTTGCCAATTACGATGCCCCTCCTTTCTTTGCTTGTTTTTCAAGGATATCCAGCTTATACCCAATCAGCCCATACAACAGCGCCTTAAAGTTTCTGGGCGCTTCATACAGTTCTAATAAATCTGATGGAGAATAATGAAGCTCGTGCATCGCATAATAGAGATACACGGCTTCTTTATGCCCATCTTTTATTAGTTTTTTGCTTCTTCTTCCAGGTCTTCTAATTCATCTTCGAATCCATTAATCTCAATCGCTTTGTTGAGCCAGTTTGCGTATTCGCCTCCTACAGACAGGACACGTTTCGCTACTTCTACCGGGTCGGCCGTTTTGTAAGCTTCTCGAAGATCTTTTGAACGGAAGTCCGGATAGACTGTCGATTCCACTGCGATTCGGGCATAAAAGCGCTGGCTGTCTAAATCTTTTACACGGCCTCTGCCTTTTACATTTTTATAAGTTGTTGTTTCTTTCTCCAGTTCGTCAATGCGCTCTGTCGTGATCGCTTTGAAAATAAATGGTACGATATTTCCTTTTTTATCAACAAAACGTTTAGAGATCGGCACTTTGATTTCTTCGGCTTCGATTGTTTTTCCCGGCATAAAAAAGGAAAGATCATATACGTTTTCGTTCTTCTCGCTCATGTAAAAAACTCCCTTATCTTTAAATTGATTTCATCATTTACAAACAGACCTTTCTCAGAAAGGTCTGTTTATGGCTTGTTCAGTTTTGATTAAAACGTGTCAGAAAGCTTTTCAGGCACGTCGAAGTCTTCAAATGTAAACGGAACTTCTTCCTCTAATGCTTCTGAATCGACATCGAGGCTGGCGATTTTTGCGGAGTCGAAGTTTACGTCGTAAAGCGTGACTCTTTCTGTTCCTCTTCCGGAAGATTTATCATCTAACACAGCCTGCAGGGTGAAATAAGGATCGCTGCCTTTTTTGACGTAATCCATCATAAGTATCACAAATTTTGATGTGACTTTGTAAAACGTCGCTGTGCCTGTTCCGTTTGCGCCTGTTGTTTTATGGCCTGTCATGCGGCGGCCCATAATATTTACTTCAGACTTGTTTTTCTCCACATTTGCTTCAAATGTTTTGATATGCGCCATTTCTTCGCCATCGAGAAATAAGCGTCCTTCTTTACCTGAAATCGTGTTTTGTGCTTTTAATGCCATATTAGTTTACCTCCACATTAAAGTAGAATTTTTCTGCCGCGTCGACAGGCTGTACAGCAAGGTCAATCAAGAAGCCGTCACGGTCTTCATTCATTGAAATTGTGATATCTTGATCAGAATCAAAACCGGTAATACCGCCCGCATCCTGAAGCGTTGTCATGTATTGCGTAATCATCGTTTTCACATACTGAAGCCCGTCTTCAGAGGCCGGGATGTCGCTTCCGCTTCCCTTTCTTGATTTGATTAATGCTTTCAGCTCGCGTGTTAAATCGTTATTGACTGCGTCGAGTACACGGACGATTTTGTTTTTCGCAAACTTCTTGTTTTTCTCAGCCGTAAACGTGACAAGTGAGTTAATGTCTTTTTCTACGCTTACCGATTTATCGCGGGCGTCAAATGTGAATAAAAATTCGCCTTTGGCTAAGCGTTCCACAATCGCGTCGTGGTCAAGGCGGTTTAAGACATCAACGGCACCTTCATACTCCACAAATGTGAGAGATTGGTTAAAGGTTGCTCCCGCACTTGCGCCGGCTACCCACGCCGTCGCTTTGTCCGGTGTCACTTCTGTTCCGTCTTCCAGCAGCACACCTTCTGTCACGTTGATGATGCCTTCATAGTCACCGCTGTAGTTGGCTGTTACCCCTTGGACTTTTTGCCCTTGCCCGTCACGCAGACGCTTAATGAATGCGGCAAAGGTCGCCTTCAGCTGATCTCCTTCTGCAACCGGCAAAGCGATGACATCAAAGCTCTCTGTTTCAGCCGCAGCCAAGAAATCAGTATAGTCTGAGTTGACCGGCGCTTTATCTGTACCGCCGGATAAACGGATACCCGCAGATGCGTTCAGCGTCTCGGCAGCCGTGTCTCCCTCTGATCCAGTCAGCGGAATTGAAGAGGAAAGATCTCCTGTTCCGGTAAATGTCACATAGCCGTTTGCTGTTAATTCTTCAGCTTTTTTGACAGTCTGTTTATCCACTTCTGATTCATCCATATACGTTGTGACATCAAATGACGCTGCATCCAGTACATTTTCATTAATGCGGATGATGATGTCATTCCCTTTTGATCCGCCGTATAGAGCAGTCGCTTTAACGCCTTCGGCAATATCAGCAGATGCTCTGACGCCTTCAGTGAGGCGGTACATCAATACCGTTTTCGCGTTTTTCTTCGCTTCACGCAACAGTAATAAAGATGGATCGTCGATGCTGAGACCCACTTTTTTGTTTAAATCCTCCACGCTTGAAATGGAGACGAATGTTTTCGCTTCGCCCCAGCTTGATGCGACCGGAAGTGCGACCGTCCCCCGTTCACCAAGTGACACCCGTTCCTGTGCCGTCGTTTTAAAATTGAAATAAATGCCTGCACGGTCCTTTTCTTTTCCTGCTGTAAATGTTCCGCCATTCATTATTGCATGACCTCCTTAGTTAAAAATGTTTGTATCAATTGACTTGCCTCTGATTTCGTCAGGCGTGTTTTGTCCACGCCAAATAAAGCCCCCTGAAGGATCTCCGGCTTAACGCCGAACAGTTCCTTTGCGTGCTTGATCAAATCCGCTGTATCAAAAAGAGCTTCCCGGCTCTCTGTATGTACAGCCTTCGCTTGTTTCTGCTTTGCCACCGCTATTTCACCCCGCTGTTCATATCGATATCCTGTAAGACAGGCTGTTCTGTTTTGTGATAATAATATCGGCTGCTCCACCTGATCACCATGGCCGCCTCGCCCCTGTCTCCCACCCTCGTCTCAATTCGGGTGATGCGAAGCATATCTCCTGTCTCGTCACCGGATTCACTGAGCAGCGGAACTATATTTCTCGCTTCTCTGATGGCATCCGCGAGCCTGTCCGCTTCATCCAGCGCCTGCACGGAGTCAAGATGAAACAGCTTCACATTGAGACTGTAGGTTTTTTTAAATGTGGAGACTGTATCTGTTTCTTCAAAAACAGATGGCGCAGAGACATATAAAGACGGCACTTGAAACTGATCAGGCAGCTCGCTTTCATAAATGGGAACAGACCACTGGCTGTACAAAAAAGCCATGATCGATCCTGTTTCGCTGTTCATCCCGTCCCTCCTTTACATCTTTTTCAGCCACTGGCGCAATTTATGTTCCATTGATTTTGCAAACAGCTGTTCATATAGAAGCAGTGCATGCTCCCAATAGCTCGTGCCGGGTATCCATTTTTTCTTGAGTGCCATGCCTGTGGAAGAAGCCGGATCATAGATAAACCGTGAGCCTTGAAAATGCCCCGGCACCCATCTCACATCGTCCGCTTTCGACGTCCAGTGGCCGTCATTGAGAAAAGAAGCATATTCAAGCTGTGTCCCGACCTCAAGTGAGAGTCCGCCGCTTTGTACCTTCCAGAGGTTGTCCTCTGAGCCTTTCTGAAAGGAGCTGAGCAGTTTTTCTGTATCTATCGTTTGCGTGCTGATGAGTTCAGATTGTACGATCTCCAGAAAATCTTGCCCGCACTCTTCAAGCCACCGGGATGCCTCGCGGGAAAAACCGCCGGATGCCGCTTCTTTTAACGATGCGTTCAGCTTTTTAAGTCCCGCTATCTTCATAGACTTTCATCTCTGACAGCGATGACTTCCCAATGATGGTGTCTGATCTTTTTTGGCAGCTTCAGAATATAGCTGTTGTGTTGCCAAATGATTTTGTCGTTCATCCGGATATCCGCAGAGAATGGAAAATGGACAAGCAAGCTGTGATACACGGTTTGATCAGGCTCCTCCTGAATCAGCTGCTGCGTTTTTTCTGTAAAGTAGCAAGGGACATTTTCTTCATCAGGTGTATTCGGATATGAAAAGACCGGCTGAAGCTTGTCCGCCGGAATTCCGAATCGTCCCGCCGGCGGCGGCTGCGCTGTTTCATGATAAATATCACAGCGATGGATCAGCATCTGCTGATAACTCATAACGACCGCACCTTCAATCTGGCAGACTCCGGAACATAGTCCGGTGCGATAAACTCTTCCAGTAAATGATATACATCGGGCTTTTGAATGCCGGCTTCACCGGAAACCGTGTAGGAGTAATCCCCCATTTTCTCAGACTGATAGCTTGATGCGGCTGATTCGTCGCTGTTTACTAGCGCAAAGTATTGGGCGAGCTTCAGCAAAGCTAATCTCGCCTTTTCAGGGAGCGGGTCGTAGATGCTGTCTGTAAAGCTGTGCCCTGTAATGAGGGCCGCTTCCGATTCCGCCTCGATGATATCCTGCGCCAGCAGTTCTTCCGGCCTGTTTTTCACCTGGTCATAGACCGAATAGGCGGCAACGTCCGTCGGTTCGATGAGCATATAAGCTGGCCACCCCATTTCGATTATTCTTTTACGTTAATTAATTTAGCGCAGGCATCCTCTTCCTCGAACTTGCTGTCCAGCTTCGCCGTTAAGACAATGATGAACTTACGGGAGCGGATATCCTTGTCGACTTCAATTCGAATATTGCGTGAGAAGCCGAGAATGATATTTTTCGGATGTGTCAGAATGATATCGGACGCATCATATTGCGCGTCTCCCTCTCCGACTGCGTACGGCTGGATATTGGATACCCCTTTTACCGGTACGCCGAATGCTGTGGACAAGCCGCCCTGAACAGCCTGGTCCCCAAGATTTGTCTGGCGGTCCGCCACACGGTCCTTCCATTCAACTTCTAAGCCGTGCGATGTATAGAATCTGAATTCCTGAGGGATGCGCAAATATTTTGGCGGAACAGCCTTTAAGCCTTTTTTAAATGTCGCTCTGGACAGTTCTTCACCATTCATATCGACGATGTGGGACACTGCTTGTTTACGGATGCCGTCCAGCTGCGCCAGGTATGGATCTGCTGATGCAGTATCTCCGTTTACGATCAGCTCTTCAATATCAACTGCCGCCCGCTCTGCTAAAATTTGCATGATCGTTTGCTGCAGTCCGCCTTTTTCAATATTGTTTTCGAGCGTGTCGTACGTAATGTTAATTTCCGCAATGACTTCCTTTGTGTTCAGCTGGACAGTGCTTGTCGTCGGAACCGTCAGTTCGTCTGCTGTCAGCGCCTTTCCTTCTTGAGCCGCGCGCAAAATACGCTGGCCGAAACCGATTTTCTCAAATTTTTGCGAATCGTTTTCCATTTGAATCACACGGGATTCACTGAAAATCGTCGGCGTGTTTTGCACCATGCGGATAAAAGCTGATGCTTGTGCAGGGTTCATGAGCCCGCCGCTTTTTAAAGCAGAAAGCGACATTTCCGCTTTCCGAATGATCTCTTGATTTCTCAATTGATTTCCTCCTCTTTGACTGGTTTACAGCAGTCCGCTCCAGATTGATTTTTTGACTTGCTCTGTATTGCCGGCCGCATCGTCCGCCGTCTGTTTAGAGGCTCCCCGAGCTTTTTCCAGGGCCTCAATGCGTTCGATCAGCGGGGCAATCATGTCCTCAACGAGCTTCTTCAGGCGCTCGTCATCTCCCGTCTGCTCCGGTTTTTCCTCTGTTTCTGTGTTTTTTTCAATTGTCTCCAGCCGTTTGAGCAACGGATACAGCGCATGCTCGATTGATTCCCTCATGTCTTCTTTCCTCATTTCTTCAGTCTCCTTTCCTGTTTTGTCGGCCAGCAGCTGCTTAAACACGCTTAGAAATCCGGCTTTTTCAACCGATTCTTCTTCATATACATCAGCAGTGCCCGCCATGCTGTAGCCGGTGATGATGCCGGCTTTGATTTGTTCCCACACCTCATCTGACGCTCTTGTCACAAGCACCCACGAGCCCTTTGTAATCCGTTTTGTTCCGATGATAAAATCATCGGGCGCCACATAGGATTCAACGACCACACCTGTGCCGCCTTCAAAGCTGTGATTGATATCAATCTCCCGCGCGTCTGCAAGAAAGCCATGCGCCGCTTTTTCAATTTCTTCTGCGGTCATATAGTCGCCGTGGGCATCTGGAACATCAGGCTCATACACAATTCCGTATACGAGCTTTTGTTCATCCTGCTCGCTTTTCGTAAACAGCCGAACTTTTTTTTCAAATGACGGAGGTTCGGCTGACTTCGTAAAGAAAAATTCTGTCTGGTTTGCCGCCTTGTCCACATAGCTGACAAAGCTGATTTTGGCATTTTTCAATTCCCGCGCCACCTGCTTGATTCACCTCCCTTCAGGACGTTTTGATATCTTCGATGCTGTCCTTCAGCTCCTGCATAAGTGCTGTCAGATTTGTCTTTTCAGCATCCTGTCCGGCAGGGCGTTTGTAAATGTCCTCCGGCCACTCCTCAAGCGTTTTGCCGAGCACCCGTCCGGCAAGGTCTCGCAAATCATTCGGCGAAACGGCTCCAGCTGTAATAAAAGGACCGAGCACTTTCGCAATCTCAAGCGGATCACGAAAGTCCGGTCCTTTTAATGTCAGCCTCACATCATGAAGATTCAGCTCCGGCAAAAGCAGTGTGTTCAATTTGTTGACAAGCGTTTTCCGCTCTGGCTGAAACACCTGCTCCTCCGTAATTTTTCTCGCTGTATCAGCCGTAGCCCGGTTGTATTCCTGAGCTTCTCCCGTATAAAGCGGCGGCAGACGGAAAGCAGAGCGCAGCTTATTTCTGCTTTTTTCATCATATTCAAGAAACAAGGCGTCGTTTTGCAGGATTTCCGCAAGGGATTTGATTTCCACAGAAACCGGCGTGATATCTTCACCGCCGTGAAGGTCCTTCTCCTTCGCGATGCCTTCCGCCTCAATCAGAAGAAATTTATGGGCATTTTCCACACCTTCAAGGTCATTCATATACTCCTGCAGTTCCCGGTAAGAAGCTTCAGACAGCATCCCGTTTTCCACCGTAATCGCAGCGGGTACGTGACGCCCCTGCTTAAAATACATAAAATTGAGCTCTTCCGCTTTCCGGGCGCCGTATAAATTGACGATATTGCCTACCCAGCGGGGCACGCCGTATACGCCGCTTCCGATTTTAAGATGGATCACTTCGTTTGCTTGGTGCTTTTCAGCCAGTGTGCTGACATATTCGCCCGTGCGCATGTCCAGTTTTCGAGGATCGCCGTATTCTTTGAAAAATACTTTTTTTCCATTGATCATCTGCACAAATTTCCGAAACCGTTTTTGCCTTTTGATTCTCTTCACTTTTCCGTTTTCTTCATACATAAAAGATACTTCGACAGGCTCGCCGGCTCCGCATACGCGCATATATTTCACATCCAAATATTCAATGCCGGCCGGTTTTCCCATCCCGTCGCGAAGTACTTCCATAAAGCCGTTTCCGGTTTTTTCCCTGTCTTCAATGGCATAGCCTAAAATCATTTCAGCAGATTCATCAAAGTGAAGGCATTTGTAAAAGGCTTCAAGTCTGGCCCAGTCTTTTTCTGCTTTTTTCTTTTTCTCCTGGTCGACATCCGTGGCGTTGACATCAAACGTGTACTCCACATCAAAACCAAAACCAGTAATATTCACTCTGTACGCATCAATGCATTGCTGAAGAATGGTTGAGTATTCAGCAATTGTTTTGAGCTCGGTGATATTGTAGGGCGGAGCGATGATATCCTCTCCGTACAAATCAGAAAAGTCGTCTTCATAAATTTGCTTTGTCTGAGGAGCAGATGTATTGGCTTTTAAAACCGTTGCTCTGACTGTTTGATTGTGCGGCATTTATGACCTCCTCCTTTCTCGGTTCGGACGGATTCGTTTTTGCGCTGTTTCCTTCACATCTGCGACCTCATAATCATCGAGCGCATACCAAATAGCAGAAAGCGTATGCGGGTCAATCGTGAATTCATCCTCAATCAGCGTACCGTTTTTATCTTTGGCATACGTCAGTGTCTTGAGCTCATAGATGACATTTTCACAGCGGTCCGAACAGAAAATTTTTTTGAAGCGTTTGACCTTTTTGGTGTATTGAAGCCTGGAGCCGGGAAACTTCCTGGCGCCGACCATCCGAAAACCCTGCTGGCGGAAATATTGAATGCTTTTCGGCTCAGCGGAGTCGGCTTTGATCATTTCCTGTGTTTCAACCAATTCCCGCAGCTCCTCAGCCGTCTTGTCATCTGTCATTTTGTTTTTATAATACTCCCAATAAATGTAGAGATATTTCTTATCAGGATCGACGGCGAGACGGACGACAGCATTGTAGGATTCTTCAAAACCAAAATCCATGCCTGTGCGAAGGATCGGCTGGCTGATGGCGGCAATACGTTCTTCGATACGGTCGTGCGGGAGCACCTCAAACTGCGGCAGCACCCTGATCCCATTGACGCCGAACCTGCCTTTACGGGCAATTCGGTATAAGTCAGGATCATATTCCTTCAGTCCGTCAAGCTGCTTGATATAGCTTTCGGGGAGGAAGAGGTTGTCGTTTGCTGTGGAATGATGGTAATACGTATCTCTCCTGACAAGTGTCCGCTTTTCGTAAAGCTCGCTGTCATCCAGCACAAACCGCTGATTGCGTTCATCCCGAAAAAAATGCCGGTACGTCCAATTGGAGGTGCCGACGGGATTGGTGGTGCAAATCATGTGCAGCTTCAGCTCAGGGTGGCGCAGACGGCCGATTAATTCCTTAAAGCCTTCATACTTCACCTCAGAGCACTCTTCAATCCATATTAATGAAATGTTGTGAACAGATTTCAGCTTCGCCGGGTTGTCCATTCCTTTAAACATGATTCGGCTGCCGTTTTGAAACCGCAGCTGAAGCGGGGAAGAAAGTGCTGCGGCTGCCTTCGTAAGACCAAGCTCTTCCATCACCTCTTCAAATAAAGCGAAGGTCGAATCCCGGTGGGTATCGAACACCTCGCGTACGACGAGCGCCGTCCGCTTTTCCTTCAACAGCTTTAACACGATTTTCAGCGCCGTATGATAGCTTTTTGATGAGCCGTAGCCGCCGACGAGAAACTGGTACGTCTGCTCCCAATTGAACACGTAATCTTCAAAATGAGGATTGATTTCTTTTACAATCATGCCTTGTCCTCTTTTCGTTTGATCATGATTTCAATTGGCTCGCGGCCGTCATCAGTTTTTTCCGCTTTTTGTTTCGCGAGCTTTAACTTCTCATTTTCTATTTTTTGTTTAAATTGATCCGGAAACAAATCAAAGTATAATGATAGCTTTTCAAGTGCTTTCATCTTATCGGCAAGCTTAATGGCGATGCCTTCCTTGCCGAGCTTTGCCTCCGTGACAATGGTGCCGTCAACGAGACCGGAGTCTTTGACGTCGACAAAGCTGATTTCCTTCATGATCGGGTTATCATCTTCATCAAACAGCGGTCCCGACTTTCCGACGGCCTGCACCTCTTTTTTGCCAAAGGTCACATAATCCGTGATATCGGCGAACGCGATTTTGACATATACCTGCAAAACGTCCATCGCTTCAATAAACACTTCATTCACCATTTCTTTTTTTATCCGCCTGATTTCAGCGGCAACCTTTTCATTCTTTAACAACCGGCAGCCCGTCACATGGGCGCTGTCCGGAGAATAGCCCGCCTTGATCGCTGATTGTGTCGCATTGAAGCTTTTTACGTAGTACAGGCAGAACAGCCGCTGCCGTTCATTTAATTCATCGTTTTCTATGCGGCGCTGCTTATGTCCGTTTTCAGAAAACAAGGCTTCTTTCCATCCGTCCTGTTTTTTCCAGATGCCGATTGTTTTCGCCGAAACGCCGATTGTGTCTGCAATGGCCCTGTTTGTGATATTTCCCTGATGGTGCTGATAGATTGCTAATGCTTGTTCTCTCTGTTGTGTTTTCATGCTACGGCATCACCGCCACCTCCAGCATGGATTTCTATTCATAAAAGCGGCTGGTTATGCCGTCCGCTTATGTGTCATGCTCTTTTCACTTATAGGTGGCAAACGTATGACAAGCATTCAGGCAAGCGATCGGTTTATTTCCTCCTGCTGTCTTTGCATCTTTAATAAAGCCCGTTTGATTGTTGTCTGCACAGTTGATTTTTTGACGCCAAGAAGATCGGCAATGCGTTCATAAGAAAAGCATTCCACCTTGTGCAGCAAAAACATTTCTTTCTCCCTGTCCGTTAAAAGGGATAAAGCTTCTCGGATTCTCTCCCTGTCTTCCTCAGATACCTGTCCGTCCGGCTCAAACATCATATCGCAAGAAAATGATTCTATGATTCTTGGATCTTTGATCATCAGCCGCTGATACGCATCACGCCGGTCAATCGCCCGTCTGATGCCGGGCTGTCTTCCTTTTTCAAGCCATTCTGTTACATATTCAAGGTCTGTGATGATGTTTCTGATAATCTTTTTATCCTTCATGTCCTCAGCTGAGAGCACTGATTCATCTGCTTCAGCGAGCGGTTTATATTGTGTTCTTGTTTGTTTTAATGTGCGTTTATATTCAAATAATAAGTCTTGCATTCTATGATTCCTCCTCATTTGTGCAATAAAAAAGCGGACACCAATCAACGCACAAATGCTGTGCATGTTGATCAGTGTCCGCAGGCTTTCCGTCTTGGACGTATTCTTTTTTCGCTTTAATTTAATTTGTAGCCGATTTCAAATTCTACGCGGGCAAGGTCTCCCTTTCTCGTTTCAACAAGCGTTTTCCCGTGCTCCGGAGCTTCTGTGATCCAGGCTTCTTGCTTTATGCCGTCGACTATAATAACGCGGATTTTCCCATCCTCAAGCTGGCTGTCGAGCGTGATGGAATCAATATTTACGAGTTTTTTAGGGTTGATCATATGTAATTTCCTTCCTTTCGGGTTCAGCGCTTTTGTTGGCTGCTTCTAATACCTTTATGATGTGCTCCTTTGAATGAGCGGAATTCCCGTTCAGAAAATCCAGCGCCGCTTTAGCCGCTTCCTTCAGCTCAGGTGCGGCTGCCATCAAGTTGGCATTGCTTATTTGCGAAAAAGAGCTGAGGTCAAATACAGCGGCGATCAGCCGGCCGTTTGAATAAGGGAATCTCTCTTTTTCTTCTTCACTGTAAGCAGAATAGATATAAATTGGCTTCTCATCCCCGCATGCGACAGCACGCCACGGCGCAGGACTCATTTCAAATTGTTTTGTTTCCGGCATCTGCTTCACTTCCCGTCATCCTTGTACCATTGTTCGATGTTTTTTTCTGTCCGCTTCGCCCGAAACAGCAACGCGAACAGAGCAGCCAGCTGTTTAATCACGGGCATTCAGCCCCGCTTTTCCGGCTGTCAGCATTTGTTCCAGCTTTTGAATAACCGGCGTTAAATCATTGCCCGACCGGCAGTTCGGACATGGATGAAAAACCGCTCCGATCCCGGTATGTTCAACAATTACTTTCTTTGTCTTACAGAGCTTGCACATTATCTGATGCCCTCCAATCTATGATTCAGGTCATACGCTGTTCCTTTGATAATCACTAAATAATCACTGCACATTTCATAGATTCTCGTGCCGATCGCTTCATCAACCCGGACGAGCGTTTCAATCGTAAGCTCGCTTGAAAGCAGAATCGGTTTATGATTTAAGTAGCGGTAGTTCAAAACGGAATACATTTGTTCCAGCTGCCAATCAGTGGCGCGCGGTTTGCCGTTTACCGGTTTAAAGAGATCATCAATGAACAGCACGTCTGCCTGCTTTATTCGGTTCAGCTTGGCTTCCAAAAGATCAAAATCATTTTTTAAATCAGTAAAACCTTCGACGAACGGAAAATAAATGACCGGCACATGGCGCTTTCTCATCAGGTCATTGGCCGCAGCGGTAAGAAGATGTGTTTTCCCGGAACCGGGCTGACCCAAAAGGGCGATACTGTTTTTCCGGCTGTCCTTGATTTGTTCATAATCCGCCACAAACTCTCTGGCGCATTCAAACGCGTCCTTGACGGCCTGCGGCTTCCCTTGGGTGCGGAATTCATGAAAGCCAAGCTGTCTGAAGGCAGGAGTAATTTCACTGGCGCCAAGCAGCCGTTTCACTTTTCGTTCTGCCATACAGCTGCACATTGTCCATACTTCCAGACCGTCTTGCCGGCTGAGATATCCTCCCTGATCCTTGCATCGCTGGCAATCATACCGGCTTGCGTCTGATTCGGCCGGTTTGTCCGCCAGTAATGGACGTCTCCCTTTTCTCAACTCGTCTAAAATCTGCTCGATTGTATGTTTTGTCATTACTTTCATTCCTCTCATGGTGTATTGCGGCGGTCTTTTTGGCTTGCTGCGCGAAAAATCGGTCTTCGATGAATTTCGAACAGTAGCGAAAGGCCTTTATCGTTTCTGAAGCAGCGGTTCGCCGGTTTTCAAAAGCTTGAAAACATTCCTCAAGCCATTTGATTGTTTGCGTTACGGGAACGCCGATGGCGACAATACGGGCGATGGCTTGATAATCTCTGGAGGAAGGATACACGGTGCGTCCTTCTTGAGCCGACCGTAATTGTGTAAACCGCTTTGCAATGTGATCCACTGCATCATCAGCAGCAGTATATGTTTTTGTTTTATCTATATTAGAGCGATCTTCTTTGTCCTGTGCCAGCGGCGAAAATGACCGCTCATTATCGCTGCGGTGTGCAGTTTTGTCCGATCTGAAGCTGAATTTTTTAGAGTGCTTCACAGAAATCATGAGTCCGTATGGCGCGCGGGCAGCCTTTATGTATCCATGTCTTTCAAGAAGCTCCAGCCATCTTCTGACTGTTTTTTCACTTACACCGAATACGGCCGCCATCTCTCTTGCTTTTAATGGCTTATGGCCGAGCACAATTCCCCAGCTCACGCCGTCCTTTTCATTTTCTTTTGTCGTTGAGCTGATAAACCAGAGAAACAGCCACAGGGCCGAGCCTATTTTGTCATAATGTTCTGAATTCAACAGCCCTGAATACATGGGAAAAGGATAGCTTTTATCCATTTTCATTGCGTTTCACCTCTTCTTTTAACAACAAGTACGCTTGAAATTGTTCTCGATTTTCAAATTGGAATACCGGAAGGCCGCATGCCGTAAAAGAAATGGAGCCGCCGGATTGTCCGAGATGGCGCTGATCTATCGGATGTTCACTAAAAACGATTTGAATCGGATGCATGTGATCACTCCCCCGATTTGTTTTCGATACAATTCGTATCAACTGTTACCAAGTATAAACGATACGTTCCGTATCATCAAGTTATTTTTGATACTTTTTTTATCATAACTTTATTTTGATACAGATTGTATCTATAATCATAAGTAACTTAGGGAGTTTAAAAAAGAGAGGTCATAGTATGATAGGCGGCAGATTGAAGAGTCTCAGAGGGAAAAGGACACAGGAAGAAATCGCATCTCACATCGGTGTATCGCGCGCACGATATTCTCATTATGAAAACGGGCGAAGCGAACCTGATTACGACACACTGCAAAAGCTGGCTGATTACTTCCAAGTGACAACGGATTACTTATTAACAGGAAAAGAAAAAAAATCTGATGATGATATGTTTTCTGATCCGGACTTGCAGCTCGCATACCGGGATATGCAGGATTTTTCCCCTGAAAGCAAACAGCAGGCCATCGAATTTATCAACTATTTAAAAGAAAAAGAGAAAAACCGGAAACCGAAAAACAAATAAATATTTCTCTGTTCTCTAAAACATATAAAAAATAGACCGATATAAAGAAAAAGTGTTTATTTTTTAAAGAAAAGGGAAAGATTTCAACACACTTTTTAGTCCTAAACGGGCTTTTCTTTCTCGCTACAAACAGAACGTATGTTCGAAAGGGAGTATTCAATTGGGCGATTACTTATCACATCTGGAGGAATACGTAAAAAATTTATACAGCCGGCTGGGCATCACCTCTCCCCATCACATTGACATGCTGAAAATCGCAAACGATCTTGATATATGGGTTCATTTCGAGGATATGGGAAGCATGATGGTGAAATACGACGGCATGTACAGTATCATATTGAACCAAAGAAAGTCCCAGGAAGAGCAATGGGAGGATTTTGGCCATGAACTGTGCCACGTATTAAAGCATGCAGGCAATCATTTTCAGATGAACAAGCTCTTCAGGGAGCTGCAGGAATTTCAGGCGAACCAATTTATGTACCACTTCTGTGTGCCAACCTTTATGCTGTTGCAGATGGAACTGCCGCAATGGAGAAGTCAGGCTCTTGCAACCATTGCGACGGTATTCCGGGTGACAAAGGACTTTGCTGAGAAAAGACTTGAAATGTTTGAACGGCGTAAAGCAGGTATTCAATTTCAGAAGCGGCTTGCTTATTTATTATCTGATAAGCGGCCAAAAGCGGAATATGAGGAAGATCAGCCCCCATTACAGGTAGCGGAAGCAAAAGCACTGTACAATATCAGAAGGCGCGGCTGACATGAAAACGGTCTGGGGACATATGTCCTCAGACCGCAGAGAAACTAGCATTTTGACATGGGAGGCATCGTATCATGCAACCACTTCGGTGCCGGTTTAAGATGAGGTTCCGGACCAAATGCAATCGGAGCCGGTATATATCTGAATTCTCCCCGGCCGTCAAATGATTCGCCATGAGCCCACCTTCCCTGTGAGCTTTCATCCCCTCTGGAAAAGTTAAACAGATCATAGGATACTTCCTGCTTTTCTAGCTCACGCGGAAATGTCGTGGGAACGACAATATCCCGTTCTCTTTCTTCCAGCTCTTTAATCGCTGCATACCACATATTTTGATGATAAGTATCCCTTGCAATCAAAAATGACAGCATATCTCTTACCCCGGGATCATCAGTCATGGCGTAAAGCCGTGTCACCTGAAGGCGCCCCTGGGCTTCCGCATTTAAGTTTGCACGGAAATCCGCCAGCAGATTTCCGCTTGAGATAATGTATTTTGCATTCCACGGATAACCCTCACTATCTGATGCCATCGCACCTAAGCCGGACACAATAGCGTGCTGAGGATTCATCCCTGACATCACTGCTGCAATAGCGGGATTGCTTTTATAAGCATTTTCCTGTACATCAGCGGGGGCATCATCCAGAAGCCTGGAAATCATCGTAGCCAACATTTCCACATGTCCGATCTCTTCCGTCCCCACATCACATAGCAAATCTTTATACTTGGCATCCGCCCTGCAGTTAAAACCCTGAAACAAATATTGCATCATCACACTAATTTCACCAAATTGGCCGCCCAGCACCTCTTGGAGCTTTTTCGCATAAACAGGATCCGGATGGGAAGGCTTTGCCTGATACTGAAGCTCTTTAATATGATAAAACATCGTTTATTCCTCCCTGCGCATTCAAACAATCACAGCATATGAAGGAATAGGCAGTTATTGCAGGTCCTGCTTGCTTCTTCCATAAAAACCAAGCTTAACGGCATTCACATATCGAGAAAAAAGATTGTTTTCTATGTATTGTCCCTTACGGCAGCCAAAATTGTGAAACAGCGCGCTCCGCTGCGCCGTACTCAATTCCAGCTGCAGCCCCATCTCCCTTTTCGTCCGATTGACGATATTTTGCGGATGAACACCTGCCAGCCGGTCTTTTTCACTGACCAGTTCCGCACTGAAACCTGCCTCATTCAGCAACTCGCAAATGGCTTCTGCTTTTATCCGATCCGCGCCCCCGACCAATGTATGCGGCTTTTTCAGATCATGATAGCCGTGAAATGCCAGCGCGAATCGGTGGGCGTTTACTTTTTCTATGGCAAGCGGTTCATCAAAACGAGTGCTTGTCAGGTGGAGCGAACGGTTGTTGCGCTGCTTCAATCCTTCAAAGATATAAATGGAACTTTGATCAGCAAATGCCCGCACCAGTTCGCTGACGCCCGGCTCAATTCTTCCGCCGTGAGGGCCGATGACAATATGCTCGCTCCCGCTGTTCTCTTCATAAATAATCCGGTATTCCGATTCAGACGCAGAAAGAGATAAAAAACTGTCATACATATCTTTCATGTTAAGCGCTCTCCTTTATCAGTCAGCACCAGTTTACTCTACTCATCTATGAATGAAAACCTTTTTATCGTATTTCCATATCAGGAGATATATGAAGGGATTTATCGATATCTTGCTGGAATGTGTCAACTCTTTCAACAGCTGAGGCGATAGAAAAGTAAGCACTTATTTTACTAGAAAGAAAAACTGCGGCGTTTAAATGGGGGCCTTATGCGGTCGATCTACAGGTGGATTAAGTATAAATGTTATAAATCATTCTTTTAAAAGGCTTATGTAAGCTGGCACGCTATCCATTTTTATCAGTTTGTTTTTGAAAACAGCCTTTTTTTGATAACGAATACATTTGACCATACCATCTCTTTTTTAATCCATATAATAAAACTGATCAAACATTAAAGGAGGCGTTAGTATGGGTTATTATAAAAAATATAAAGAAGAGTATTACACTTACAAAAAGAAGTACTACAAGAAGTATTACGACCACGATAAAAAGTATTATGATGATCATGAGAAAGATTATGATTGCGACAAAAAATACTATGACCATGACAAAAAATATTATGACCACGGCAAAAAGTGTTATGATCATGACAAGCATGACTATGATTACAAAGTAGAATATAAAAAGTATTACTAAACCTTTAACGTTCTATTTCTTTTCCCCGGTGATCACCGGGTCTTTTTATTTTCTATTTTATTGCTCGAAGGTTTTTTGCTTTTCTAGATTTCTTGTTAACTTTATGCCTAGCAAATTGTTCATAACTCTTAACATCCTATTGTGGCACGGCGCTCTCCTGCTGTGCCAAATCAGTCAAAAGGTTCTTGCTGCCGTTTGTATGTAAGGGAAAAAAGGAAGCTCCATCCAAGTGAAGCTTCCTTTTTTCATTATAGTTTTTGTTCAATTTTAGCTTTCGTTTTCGGCCCATAAATGCCGTCTGCCGTTAATCCGCTGACAGATTGAAAGCGTTTGACAGCATTTGCTGTTTTTGGCCCATATACACCGTCCACCCCATGATTCTTCGCCCCTTTATCAGGATAAAAATAAAGAGCTGCCAGCGCGGTCTGAACCTGCTTTACTTTTGTGCCTTTTGTCAGCGGGCTCGTTACTTTGATTACCCCCGATGGCAGCGGATAAGAGGATGCGGCATGGCTTTTAGAGGAAGAGGCAGTCCCGGAAAGCTTGATCTCCTGTCCGACTTTAATGTAATTTGGATCAGTGATGTGATTTAAGCTTTGCAGAGTTTTCACACTGATACCGTGTGATGCTGCAATGCCGGACAGCGTATCTCCTTTTTTCACATGATACACTTGCGCAGAAGGAGAAACCTTTTTCGCTGAGGCGCTGCCGTTTAATTCCGCTTCAATTGCCGCCTTGACTTGCTCCCAGCGCCCCTCTGATAAAATGCGGTGCGGGCAGTATTTTCCGTTCCAGTCTTGGTGCTTTCTGACTCGATCAATTCCCCAGCCCCGCTCCTTCAAAAGCTGTGCCACAAAAGAGATCGCCAATGCCTCGGCTGCCTCGTACTTTGGGCCTCCCGATTTGCTGTAGCAAATTTCAACGCCAATCGACTTGCGGTTGCCTGTACCGTTTGTGCCGTCACCAGTATGCCAAGCGTTACGGTTAAGCGGCAATCCTTGAATCACCTCTTTATCGTCAACCGCGAAATGAAAGCTTGTAGAGCTGGTGTTCCCGATCATGTAGCTAATTTCGTTGGCAGCGGACGCGTCGTTTGCCGTGTTGTGAATGGTAATATATTCAGCGGACATCGCATTCGGGCATTTCAGCGCATACTTTTCCTCAGAAACCAAATTTTTCTTCACTTGAATGCTCACCTATCATCTCTCCTTTTTCTTTTTTCATCAATAGGTGGCATTCGTAGGACGAAAAGCACCGCTATATGGATAATTGTGCTAAGCTAAAGTTCAAAAGGAGGAGACATTCTTGAATACGTACTTAATGCTGACTACGAGAACAGATCAATTCAATCAGAAGCATGCAGCTGGACACTATGAATTTTTGGACCGTCTGCAGGTAGAAAAACGCTTAAAAATGTTCGGGCCTTTCAGCGACGCCACAGGCGGAGCCTACGTCATCAAAGCGGGCTCACTGGAAGAGGCGCGCGAAATCGGACAAGCTGATCCATTGGTGTTCAGCGGGTCCTCTGAGCTGACCATTAAGGAATGGAAGCTGAAATAAAAAAGACCCTTCCGCAACCGGAGGGTCTTTTTTTGTCATCATCATGTTTGATTGCGTGCCGCGATATGAAATGTTTTTCCCTCTGTATCTGCTGTTTCTCCTGCATGGACCATCACCTGAGTAAAGCTGAACCCGACCGCAACGAGCAACAAACCTGTCATCCATTTAGATTTCATATAAACAATCTCCTCTCTGGATTTGTTTTTGTGCGTGCACCATTTTCTCATAAAAGGAAAGTGCTTTTTCAGGCTGTCCATTCTCTATATAGTATTGGGCAGCATCATGCGCCAGCTCTTCAATGTAAGGATACAGCATATGCTCTTCAAGAAATTGAAAGGTGTGTGAGACTGATTCTGTGTCAATGTTTTTTCCGTATAACGCATGTAAAAATTGAAAAAGCTCCACGAATAATTCATCACTATACTGACGAGCGATTTCCAATCCTTGACGATATTGCTTTTGCGCTTCGGCATCATTTTTTTGTTTATACAGAACTTGTGTTAATGAGTAGATAGAATGCGGAAGATTATCGAACTTTTCCGACTTGCAAATAGAAACAGATTTCTCAAAGTATTCGGCTGCCTTCTGCAGTTCACCCATTTTCTCGTAACAGTTTCCGAGATTGTAAAGGGCCGAACTGATCAGGCGGGGATTGCCTTCTTTCTTTGCAAGATCTAAAGCCAGTTCTAAATGGGGCAATGCTCTTTCTGGATACTGCATATCATCATAATTACCTGCAATAACGAATTCACATTGGATTCTGCGGACAGTGTACGTTTCATACATCTGATACGTTTCTAACGCCTGAACGGCATAGCTCATAGAGACATAAGTCTGCTTTAAATTGTAAAAGATCTCAGCCATTTTAAAAGCAAATTCAGCTTTTTCAATGTCGTCTGACACAAGGGCAAGGTTCTTTTCTGCCCTCTTATAGTACATCATGGCACTGACAAACATTTTCTGCTTAAATTCATACATCCCGCGAAAAAAGTTAAAGTAGTATTCGAGCAGTCCTGTCAGCTTGTACTGATTCCCCTCGATGTCTTCTAATAATTCTGAAAACTCTAGCTGCGAGGTGTCCTCTCCCAAAGGCTTAATGTAATCCAGCATAACACGGTGCCTAAATTCCATTAAAGAATAATACAGCAGCAAATCTTGATCTTCTTCCATATCCTCGATTTCTCTTTCTACTTCGAGCTTGACCCGTTCGGCTTCAGCTACGTGAAACTGCCGGATATGGGTATACCATTCATTAATTTTAAGCCCGACATAAGAGGACGGAATAGTCTGCTTCATCCTCAATTAATCCCCCCTTTTATATACCCGAGATATGTCATATTTTATCATATTTACAAGAAAAAGAAGAACGCAAAAAGACCGCAATTGTCGAATTTCGGCTAACCGCAAAAAAATACAATCACTTCTCAGCATATTGCTTGTTAATTTATGCCCATTGATATAGGATTTCATTGCACCATTTATTTTTACATATGGAGGAGATTCTATTGAGCCAATCCACTCAAATTGTGAGTCACTTTTTGTCACATCGCAATGTGACGATTGAGCTGACAGAAAAAATCAGCAAAAATCATTACAGCTACAAACCGACGGAAACATCAATGTCAGCAGAAGAGCTTGTCAAGCACATCCTGACGACTTTCCATCTGTTCGCAAATGTCATTAAAGAAGGCAATGCCTCACCTTTTCAAAACCAGCAGGAAGAAACGGAAACAGATCTCAATGTTTTGGCTAAAACGTTTACAGAAAAAACGGCTGCCATCCTTGAGCAGCTCACTGAGGAACACCTTGACAGAGAAATTGACCTGACAGCCACTTTCGGAAGAAAAGTCACTGGCAGCGCATTGCTTCAGCTTGCGATGGAGCATGAAATTCACCATAAAGGCAACCTGTTTGTTTATGTAAGGGAAATGGGCCATACGGAGCTGCCGTTTTATCAGCAGCGCATGTAACCTAAAAAAAGATACCTGATCTAAAGGTATCTTTTTTATTGCCTTCAGTTCACTAACGTATCCAATATACCCCGATTCCCAGTGACAGCCAGTATTTGCATATAGCTGACTGGTTGACCTCATTCAGCCAAATACCGACCGGAATTACCTGTTTTAACCAGTCAAACTCAATCCCATCTCGTCCTGACACTCATTATAGGGCAAATGAATAAAGATATTGAGCATACAAAAATCAAAGAAACATCCGTACAAATATTCAAAAAATTTAATTGATTAAAGCGACCTAATCATATATAATCTGATAAAAATAGTCGGGTTTTCAGGAGGCCTTTATCATGAGTGTTAGCATCATTTTGATGGGTTTGTTAGTCGGTGTCTTAGTCGGATTGACAGGTGTAGGCGGAGCTGCGCTTTTAACTCCTCTTTTAATAGTGCTTGGAATCAATCCTTCCATTGCAGTCGGTACGGACCTTGTCTATAACTCGATCACCAAGCTGTTTGGTGTTGCGTCCCATTGGCGGCAGAAAACAATCAATTTTAAATTGGTAAAATACTTAGCCATCGGCAGTATTCCGAGTGCTTCTATAGCCATTGGCATACTTCATTTGTTCCCCGCCTTCCACCAGCATCAGGAAGAGATTATTAAACACGCTCTTGGTTATGTGTTGACCCTAGTTGCCATTTCGATCATCGTCCGCCTGTTTCTGGACAAAAAACTTCGCCCGAACCGCTGGCAGCTGATGCCGCTAGAAGACAAGCGGATGCTTACGATTCTTATCGGGGTCGTGTTTGGATTTATCGTTGGCTTAACGTCGATCGGTTCCGGCTCGTTGTTTGCGATTGCTATGCTGTACTTATTTAAAATGAAAACATCCGACATTGTCGGAACAGATATTGCACATGCTTTTCTGCTCGTTACTGCGGCAGGTATTTTAAACGCAAGCTTCGGGAGCGTTGATTATTTGTTAGCGGCCAATTTGCTTATCGGTTCCATTCCGGGGGTGCTGGTTGGCAGTCATCTTTCACCTAGATTTTCACCCCGTCCGCTGCAATTTATTATGGCATCCATTATCTTAATCAGCGGTTTGAAGCTGATTTAACCAAGAAGGCTATCCTGAACAGGATAGCCTTTCTTGGTTTATAGCGTCACACCCGATTTAAAAATGGCAAGCTCTCTGAAGTCGTTTTTTTCGTGATTCACGAGCTCTCCGCTTGCAACCTTCGTGATATAATCGATAAACTCACGAAGCACAAATTCCTCATGAACATCATCCTCTGCTAAGAGACCTGCGTTAAAATCAATCCAGTGCGGCTTCGTCTCGTACAGCTGTGTATTCGTCGCCACCTTTACCGTTGGAACAAAAGTGCCGAACGGCGTGCCTCGTCCTGTTGTAAACAGAACAATGTGGCAGCCGGCAGCAGCCAATGCGGAGGAGGCGATTAAATCATTGCCGGGCGCGCTCAATAGCGTCAGTCCGTTTGTCTTAAGCACTTCACCGTATTTTAATACATCCGAGACAGGAGAAATCCCCGCCTTTTGCGTGCAGCCCAGCGATTTATCCTCAAGGGTGGAAATGCCGCCTGCTTTGTTGCCTGGCGAAGGGTTTTCGTACACCGGCTGATCATGCTTTATAAAATATTGTTTAAAATCATTGATTAAATCGACAATTTTATGGAATACCTCTTCATTGGCAGCCCGCTGCATCAGCAGCGTTTCCGCACCGAACATCTCCGGCACCTCCGTCAGCACCGTGCTGCCTCCCTGCGCAATGATATAATCAGAAAATCGTCCGAGCAATGGGTTCGCTGTGATGCCGGAAAAACCGTCAGACCCCCCGCATTTCAACCCTATTTTCAGTTCAGAAAGCGGGATGTCTTCCCGTTTATCCCCTTTGGCCGCTTCATGGATGTCCTTCAGCAATGCGACACCTGCCTCCATTTCGTCTGTCACCGACTGGGATTCGAGAAACTTCACCCGATCCTTGTTGACATCCTGAAGCGCTTTTTTCATTGCTGCCAGCTCGTTATTTTCACAGCCGAGCCCCAGCACCAAGACACCGCCGGCATTTGGATGGCGAATGGTGTTCAGCAGGATTTGCCTAGTATTTTCGTGATCATCGCCAAGCTGTGAGCATCCGTATTGATGTTTTAGCACTAATACGTTGTCAAATGGGGCAATATCCCCCGTTTCTCTGACAAACCGCTGAAGCATTTTTTCGGCTATTCCATTGACACAGCCGACGGTTGGCACGATCCACAATTCATTGCGAACACCGGCATTGTCGTTTTCTCTTCTATATCCTTTAAATGTCCGCTCCTCATGTGTGTATGGATTTTGTTCAAATCTCGGTGTATAACTGTACGTTTGGATATCAGATAAATTTGTTTTTGTATTATGAACATGAATATGCTCCCCAATAAAAATATCTTTTAACGCATGCCCGATCGGAAACCCGTATTTGATGATGCTGCCGTTTTCCTTTATATGCTGCAATGCAATCTTATGGCCTCTTTTAATATCATCTTTTACTTCAATCGACACGCCGTCCGCGTTCAGTTGCTCTCCCTTCTGAATATCACGCAGAGCAAGCAAGACATTATCCTGTCTATGAATTTTTATAAATGATTTCACAGCACTTTCCCCCTTTGCAGACAGCATTGTTCAAGAGCACGCTCCATTCCCAGTTCTTGAATATCATTCAAGTAATCAGCGACTCTCTCAGTCAGCTTCGGAATTTCATTCAGATTTGCTCCCCACAGCCATTGTTCTCCTAATAAGGCTGAAGCGATACGGAGCATATCTCCGGTCTCCTGATTCCAAACCTCTTGGAAAAATTGAAGAACAGCCGGGTCATCCTGCATTTCCTTATTTCGATAAACATACAGAAGCGCGCTGAATGAAAACACTAAACGTGCAGGAAGCTGACCCTTTTGTTCAACATATTCCTGAAGGGTCGGCAGGTTTCTCGTTTTGAACTTTGACACTGAATTCAGTGCAATGCTTTCCACATAATGTTTGATGTACGGGTTTTTAAAGCGATTCAGCACATCCTCCGCATATTGAGCAAGCCCTTCCATTTTCAAAACAGGAAGTATTTCATCATGAATCAGCTCCTCAACAAAGCGCCCCACTGCCGGATGTTCAACTGAATCACGCACCGTTTTCAAACCGTATAAAGAAGCCACTGGCGTCATTGCCGTATGCGCGCCATTTAAAATTCTCACTTTTTTCGTCCGGTATGGGGTCAGATCGCTGACAATCTTTGTATGAAGACCGGCTGCCGCAAAGGGCAATTCTTCTCCAATCCAATTCGGCCCTTCAATCACCCATAAATAATACTGTTCTCCCACAACAACCAGTTCATCTTGATAGCCTAATTCCGCAGTGATCTCATTAATGCTGTCTACAGGAAAACCGGGAACAATGCGGTCTACTAAACTATTACAAAACGTGTTGGCGTTCTGAATCCATTGCGTAAACCCCTCTTCCAGCTCCCATAGATCAGCATAATGCAGAATCACTTCCTTCAGCTTTTGCCCGTTATTCTCAATCAGCTCACACGGAATCAAGACACACCCTTTTGTCTCGTCTCCAGCAAAAGCCTGGTAGCGAAAGTACAGAAAAGCTGTTAATTTCCCTGGAAATGTTTTTTGCGGCCTATCCTCTAAGCGGTCTTCTTTCTCACAAACAATACCAGCTTCGGTCGTATTAGAAATGATAAAACGCAGTGCTTCGCTTGAAGCCAACTTTTTGAACTCGTCATAGTCGGAAAACAGATCAATCCCGCGGCTGATTGAATTGATAATCATCTTTTCGTTTACCGCTTCTCCATCCTTCATTCCCTGTAAAAAAAGAGTATACAAGCCATCCTGGTCATTTAATCTTTTGATTTTCTCTGAACCTCTCGGCTGTATAACCGCGACACTTCCATTGAAATCAGTATGCCGATTCAATTGTTCAATTTGCCAATCGACAAACGCCCGCAGAAAATTTCCTTCTCCAAATTGGAGAATCCTTTCCGGATACTGTGTATAGCTTTCGTACAATTTTTTATTCAGCTTTTGCACCGTCATTGCCTCCCTTTCGGATTTATGCACACGTTAACATTTTTCTGTATAAAGAATGCCCGCTGGAAAAACGGGACATCATGTCGTGATATCTTTTACTGAATCACGCACCATAAACTCTGTGTTTTCAAAGATTTTTTCTGCCTTCGTATCAGGTGTGCTGATCAGCTTCAATAATTTTTTTGCACCGAGCACGCTGATTTTTTCAACAGGACGTTTCACTGTAGAAAGCCTTGGCGTGATATATTGCGAAAAACCAATATCATCAAATCCGATGACAGATATATCATCAGGCACGCGCATCCCCTTGGCAAATATGGCATTCATTGCTCCGATCGCCATGTCATCATTCGAACAAAAGACAGCGGTTGGAGTGTTCGGAAGCGCCAGCAGGCGTTCCATCGCCTGAAAGCCGCTCTCCATATCGTATTGCCCTTTTACACTGTATTCATGTTTGATCGGTATATGATGGCGAATCAGCGCTGCTAAGTAGCCTTCCTTTCGCTGCTGAGAGGATTTAAATCCTTCGATTCCCTCAATGATGGCGATGTCTTGATGTCCGTTTTTAATCAAGTATTCTACAGCTTCCTGAGAACCTTCCTTGTCATTGGACAATATGTTGGTAATGCCCCTGTCATCGACATCCCGGTTCAGCACGACGAGCGGGATCTTTTTTTCCCGAATATGATAAATAAAAGAATTATCAATATCACTTTGACTCATTAAAATAATGCCGTCATATCTCATTGGTGTTACAGAGTCATAGCTTTTCAGATCATCAATGCCGCGCACATACAGATTGTACTCCTCGCTGATTGCCTGGTTTACGCCTTTTATGGTATCAGCGAAAAAACTGTGTGAGGTTCCGTTTGTGATGCTTGTAAAGAAAAGCCCGATCGTATGGGATTTTTGCATTGCAAGGCTTTTTGCATTCACATTCGGTGTATAGTTGAGCTGTGAGGCAAGCTCCAATATTTTTTTCTTTGTGTGTTCTTTAATATAAGGGCTGTTATTGAGTGCTCTGGAAACGGTTGTGTGGGATACGTTTGCAAGTTTTGCGATATCTTTAATGGTTACCATCTATTTCCCTTCCTTATCATACCGGCTGCGATTCGTTATTACATATTGTATCATCAAACACACCGCCTCTCCCACCATATTTCCAGATTAATAAGAAACCGTATCATCAGCATGCGTTCCTGCTGCGCTGCCGATGATCGGCCGCACAAAACGGATGACAGCCAGTGAAGCGAAGACGGCCAGCCCTCCGGCAAGTAAAAATGCGCCAGAAAAAGTACCCGTCCGGTCAACAATAAAGCCGGTTAAAGCGGGACCGATGATGCCTGCGGTGTTGGCGAGAAAATGCATGAATCCGCCAACAGAACCGACATTCTTTTGGTCGACTACATCCTGAATAACAGCCCAGTAGATCGCGCCCGTCAAATATAAAAAGAAGACAGACAGAGCCACGAGCGTAACAGCGCTTACAGTTGTGGTGACAAGCCCAGCTAAACCAATCAATACCGCGGAAGAAAACAAACACGTGACGAGCACGACTTTACGCGAAAACAGCACGCCTTTCCGGACTGTTTTTTTGTATACATAGTCCGAAACAAATCCCCCGGCTGCCAGGCCGATAAATCCTAAAATCCACGGAATGACTGTGATGACACTCATTGACCCAACACTTAATCCCCGCTCCTCGACAAGATAGCTCGGAAACCACGTCAAAAAGAAGAAGAGGATGTAGTTGTAAGCGAAAAAAGCAAACGCCGTGAACAAGACTGTTTTTTGTTTCAGATAAAAGGTCAGCGGAATTTTCTCCTCAGGAGCGGCTTCAACTTTCATCGCAGGTGCATTGCCCATTGGCTCAGCCGGCTTTTCTTTTACGCATTTTAACCAGAGAAAAGCCCAAATCAATCCGATGATCATGATGAGAACGAAGGAAACCTTCCAGCTGAATGCAACGGCGATCATGCCGACAATTGGTCCGGAAATGGCTCCGCCAAGGGGCGTTCCGCTATTTGTGACTCCGACAACAGACGCCCGCTGAGTCGGCGGAAACCAGTTATTGACCATTTTATTGATGGTCGCCGAAAGCGGCCCTTCCCCCATTCCAAACAAAATTCGTATGATCAGCAGGCTGACAAAGCCAAAAGCCAATGCAACTGCTCCGCTGAACAGCGACCAAACGACCATGGCCACAAATAAGGTCAATTTTGCTCCATAGCGGTCGGATGCCACACCGCCAAGAAAATTGAAAACGGCATATCCAATCGAAAAACTGCTGAAAATCAAGCCCATTTGTGTAGCGGACAGTGTGAGATCATCCTGAATGAATGGAGCTGCAATGGACAATGCCGAACGGTCCAGATAGTTAATCACACCAGCCAGGAACAAAAAAAGGATGACTGGAAGCTTATCTTTAGAAAACATCTCAACCTCACCCCTATGTTGGTTCAGTATCTGTATCTGCTTTCGTCACACTCCTGAATAAGCCATAAAACCTCCATCGACAGGAACGGTGATGCCGGTGACAAAGCCTGAATAGGAATCATCCGCCAGCCAAAGAAGCGTGCCAAGCAGGTCCTCCGGTTTTCCAAATCGCTTCATCGGTGTTCCCGCAATAATCTTTTTAGAGCGGTCTGTAAAGCTTCCATCCTTATTGATCAGCAGATCGTGATTTTGTTTTGTCAGAAAAAAGCCTGGTGCGATTGCGTTAACCCTCAGTCCGGTTTCCGCAAAATGCACAGCCAGCCACATTGTAAAATTATTGATTGATGCTTTGGCCGCACTGTACGCCGGAACCTTCGTCATAGGTGAATAAGCGCTCATTGATGAGATATTCACAATGGCTGGTGAGTCTGCCTTCAGCAGTTCCTTTCCAAATACTTGGGTAGCCAGAAATGCCCCAGTGAAGTTGGTTGAAAAAACAGTTGAAAATCCGTTTTCATCCATGTCAAAGAATGATTGCCCTTCTCCTTCTGCTTCATATGTCTCCACATCAGTAATCGCAGCGGGATGATTTCCTCCTGCTCCATTGATTAAGAGATGAACAGCGCCAAATCGGTCAAGGATATCAGTCTTCGCCTTCTCTAGCGACGTCCTGTCCAGCACATCAGCAGAAACGGAACATGCCGTGCCGCCAGCTTTCGTAATTTCCCTCACAACCTCTTGTCCTGTTTCAGCTGACCGGTTCAGTATCGCCACCTTCATGCCATGGCGGGCAAGCTCCCGGGCCATTGCCGAGCAGAGCACACCGCTGCCCCCTGTGATAACAGCAACTTTACCTGCCAGTCGATGATGAAGAGGAATCATAATTCCACCTCTTTTTTCGCCATTGATTCGTACGCGTCCCACAGTCCGTTCAAATACATGATGCCTAAAGCGCGATCGTATAAGCCGTAGCCCGGACGGCATTGCTCTCCCCAAATATGGCGACCGTGATCCGGCCTGACATATCCGTTGTAATCCTGCTTGTGCAGTTCTGCCATGACCCCATGAATATTAATCGAACCGTCCTTTGTCAGATGAGACGTTTCAATAAAATCCCCATTTTCAAAGATCTTCACATTGCGGATGTGTGAAAATGGAGCAAGCCCGGCATATGTTTTAGCAATTTCCACCATGTCATTGGCGGGATTGGCCCCCATGGAACCGGTACATAAGGTGATGCAGTTAGAAGGTGAGTCTGATATGGCCCGCAGCTTCTCATAGCTTGCCTCTCCAGTGATAATACGCGGCAATCCGAAAATCGGCCAAGGCGGGTCATCCGGATGAATGGCCATTTGAATGCCATGCGCTTCAGCAACCGGCAGAATTCCCTTCAAAAAAAATGATAAATTGTTCCACAGCTGCTCTTCATCGACCGTCCTGTAGGCCTCAAACAGTTCTTTGATCCGAGCCATTTTTTCAGGCTCCCACCCTGGGAGTGTCAGGTCAGACGCTTCTTCCACCGTCCGAATCAGCTCTTGAGGCTCCAGGCTCTCCACTTTGGCTTTTTCAAAAAACAGAGCGGTTGAGCCGTCTTCCAGCGGACGGAACATGTCGGTGCGTGTCCAGTCGAAAATCGGCATAAAATTGTAGCAAATCACTTTCACGCCAAAAGCAGACAGATTACGGATGGTCTGCTTATAATTTTCAATGTACCGGCCGCGTTCTTCGCTGCCCAGTTTAATCGCTTCATGAACGTTCACGCTTTCGACAACCTCCGCATGAAAACCATGGGATTGTATATATTCCGTCTCGGCTTTGATTTCCTCTATTTCCCACACTTCCCCGGCAGGTTTGTGATGGAGAGCCCAGACAATGCCTTTCACCCCGGGAATTTGTTTCACGTGTTCAAGTGTGACTGTATCGTTGCCTCGTCCATACCATCGAAATGTAATATTCATCCTACACCTCCGGATTGAGCCTTTTAATCAAATGTGATCACTGCCTTCCGCACCTGATCGGGATGCTCCTTGATAAATTGAAACGCGTGATGGACATCTTCAACTGAAAACGTATGGGTGACGAGCCCGTTATGCTCTAACCGGCCTTCATTCAGCAGCTTTACAACTTTTGGAAACTGATTTGTCTGGAGTCTTGAGCCGGTAATCGTGACTTCTTTTTTTGTAATGGGGAGCTGAGGAATTTGTGACGCTCTCTCATCAAATCCAAGCACCACCACACGCCCTGCCGGAGAAACAACATCAACGGAAAGCTCAAAAGTCGCAGGGAGACAGACAGCATCAATGACTACATTGGCTCCTTCATTGCCCGTCCATTCCCGAACCCGCTCAGCCGCATGTTCTGTTTGAACATTCACAACAGCGTCGGCACCGTTTTCTGTAGCAAATGTCAGCCGCTCATTATTTAAGTCGGTTATCATGACGGAAGCACCCGCTAGCTTTGCCATTTTTAACACACAGATGCCGATAGGCCCCGCCCCCTGAATCAGAACGCGATCACCCTTTTCCACCTGTCCCCGCCAAACAGCCTGGGCACCTATTGTATAAGGCTCGGCCATAACTGCCTCCTCCCAAGGCAGCTCTTTTGAAACCGCGTGAAGCTGCTTTTCAGGAAGCACAACATATTCCCGCATCCCGCCGTCTTCATGAACGCCAAACACAGAAAGCTTCGCACAAACATTTGGCCGGCCTTTACGGCAGGCATAACAGTTTCCGCAATAAGAAATCGGTTCAATCACAACATGGTCTCCGGCTTTCAGGCCTTTAACATTTGCACCAACCTCCCCCACTTCTCCCGTTACCTCGTGTCCGATTACTCTCGGAAGTGTCGCAAGCGGATTCGTGCCATGATAAATATGCATGTCAGAACCGCAAATTCCGACTCGTTTTACTTTGACGAGCACCTCATCAGCCTTTGAAAGAACAGGCTTTTCCATGTCTGCTGTCACCAAATCATACGCTTTTCGCACTTGAACCGCTTTCATTTTCTCACCTGCTTTTTAAAAATTCATACACGCTCCGAGCAATTGAAATTCCGTGTTTCCTGTTTCTTTCCTCATGCAGCTGCTCCAATTCGCCAGGCACATACACTCGCTCGACTCCTCTAGCCGAAGGTGATTGCTGCAGTTCATCAAGCATGGCGTCCATCTGCTCTAAAAACGTATCTTGTCCGGTAAAATAGGACGGATGGATCGCGCAAACATAATGTCCAAGCTTCCTATTTTGATTAAGATCGCCATACATTTTAGCGATATGCGGACCAAAAGCCGCCCCAGCCAGCAAACCCGAAAACACATCCACCACAACAGATAGCCCGTAGCCTTTAGGACCCCCGAACGTTGAAAGTGAGACGACCTTGTGAGGGTCTGTTACCGTCTCTCCGTTTTCATCGACTCCCCATCCTTCTGGTATTTCTCTGCCCTCTTCACGCGCCTGCAGAATCTTTCCAAATGCCACTTTTGACGTCGCCATATCTAGGATAAACGGTTTTTTATGCTTTGCCGGCACACCGTAAGCAATTGGATTCGTGCCTAAAAAAGGAGACCTCCCGCCAAACGGGACTACAATACTGTCAGTATGAGACATAGCGATTCCGATCAGTTTTTCCTCAGCCGCTTTTTGCACAAAATAACTTAACGCTCCGCAATGGCTGCTGTTTGTCGCGGTGACCATGCCAACACCATTTTTCTTTGCCATTTCAATGGCATGAGCCATCGCCTTATCGGCAATCACATGGCCGAACCCGTCATCACCGTCCAGCACTCCTGTCACCGGCCCCGTTTCTTTAAAAATGGGACACGCTTTTGGATTGATGCCTCCAGCCCTCAACCTGTTCACATAATGTTCTGTTCGCAAAACACCATGAGAATTCACATTGCGTAAATCGGCGTGTATGAGCACGTCTGCTACTTTTTCGGCATCTCGTTCATTCAAATTGGCGCCGATCAGCTTTTGCTGAACCAGTTCCTTCGCTTCTTCAGCGGAAATCGTTACCGTATTCAATTCAATAAAGAGCCTCCTTTCTTTCAGTTTCATCACTTAGCGAAAACCCTTACAAATTATTATTACTTGCGAACTATTCAAAATATTCTTTATATGATTGTTTGATCAGTTTCTATGCTGAAGCTCTTCGACAATCTGTGCATGTTGCTGATCTGTCAGTTTATAAAGAAAACCGATAATGACCATAGCTAATGCCAAAGCAATGGCGGGATACAGAAGAAGAAGCGCTTTAATGCCGAGCAGCGCCTGTGCCGTCTGGGCTACGTTCGGCATATATCCGACAAGCCCCAATCCGATCCCGGAGAGAAAACCAGACAATGACTGAGCAAGCTTTCGCGAGAAGTTAAAGAGGGAATATGTCGTTGCTTCTTTCCGCTCACCGGATTTCCACTCGCCGTAGTCAATGATATCTGAGACAAGCGCCCACGTAATGCCATTGGGAATACTGATCCCAATAAACGCGATGCTTGCAAGGATGGTAAACACATATACATTTGAAGGAAGCATAAAGTTGATCAGATCCGCGGCAACACTGATGCCGAAACCGATCATTGCGGTTTGTTTCTTTCCAAACATCTTGACGAGCTTTGGCAGAAACACGACGCCCAAAAAGGAAGATCCAATAATGATAAAGTTCATATAAGCCATCAGTTCGACATTGCCTAGGTTATATTGTGCGAAGTATACGAGCATTGCGGATTTAATGTTGTATGCGGAAATCGAAAAAATGGTCATCAGGACAAGGGTTAACAGCGGTTTGTTCGTTATAAACGTTTTGACGACAGATGAAAATGTTAATTTCTCTTTTGGCGCTTCCGCAATAACAATACGTTCCTTGCAGTTGCGATAGCAAATATAAAACCAAAGCACACCGAGAACAGCAAACAATCCCATGACCACCGGATAGCCTACCTTCGGGTTATCAAACTTGACGAGCAGCGGCATGACGGCCACGCTCGTGATAAACAAAGCCCCGAGTGAACCGATTTGGCGAAAAGTAGAGATAGATGTCCGGTCTTCGGTATTTTGAGTCATCGCCGCTCCCAATGAACCGTACGGAATGTTTACAAATGAATAGCCCACGCCCCACAGTATATAGGATGCATACGCATAAATCAGCTTGCCTGTCGTTGATACATTCGGGGACAGAAAAATAAGAACAGTAAGCACCGCAAGAACAATGCTGCCGATTAATAAATAAGGCCTGAATTTCCCCCGCCTGCCGATGTTTTTGCGATAATCAATTGATGAGCCGACAATGGGGTCTGTTACAGCCGCAAAGAGCTTGCTGACTAAAAAAATACTTCCCGCCATTGCGGCCGGAATTCCCGCCACATCAGTAAAATACTTTAATAAATAGATTTGGCCTAAATCAAACATAAAACCGTTCCCAAAATCACCAAAACCATAGGAAATTTTCTCCTTCAGCGAAAGCCTCTTCTCCGTTTCAATCGACACAACCTTATTTTCCAGTTCTGCTCGCATCTTCCACCTCTGTGTCTTAAGAATTTTCGATGAGATGTCCGCTCAGTATGACGCTGGCTATTCTGAGCGGAACTTATTTTATACGTTTGCCTTTTCTTCTTGAAATTGAAAATATTGTTTCGCATTGTGATAGCAAATGCCTTGTACGATACCGCCAAGAAGCTCCATATCTTTCGGCACTTCACCGTTTTCAGCCCATTCGCCGATCAGATTGCAGACAATGCGTCTGAAGTATTCATGGCGTGTATACGACAAAAAGCTTCTGGAATCAGTCAGCATGCCGATAAAACGGCTGAAAAGCCCGACGTTTGACAACGCTTTCATTTGATCGAGCATCCCACCCTTGGAATCGTTAAACCACCATGCTGTGCCAAATTGTATTTTCCCAGGCGTGATGCCGTCTTGAAAGCTATTTATCATGCTGGCAATGACATAGTTATCATTTGGGTTGAGCGAATATAAAATCGTTTTCGGCAGCTGGTTTTTCATTTCGACTGAATTCAGCAGCCTGTACAAAGGCTTCGCAATTTCTTCGTCATTCATAGAATCATAGCCTGTATCCGGCCCCAATTTCTTCATCATTTTCGTATTCGTATTTCTGAGTGCATTGATATGAAACTGCATCGCCCAGTCAAGCTCAGCATACAATCCGCAAAGAAATTGAAGCGTATATGTCTTGAATTTCTTCTCGTCTTCGTAAGAAACCTGTTCCCCGTTTAATCTTGAGGTAAAAATGAGGCCCGCTTCCTCTTTGTCCGTTTCGGCAAACACCATTGAATCAATCGCATGATCAGATACTCTGCCTCCGACTGAATGGAAGAAACGCACTCGTTCTTCAAGAGCCTTCAAAAACTCATCATAGGTTGTAATCGAAAGTGACGCAGCCTTTTCAAGCGCCTGCACCCAATCCGGGAAGCCTTCGCGATTGATTTCCAGCCCTTTATCCGGCCGAAATCCCGGCAGCACACTGACAGGAAAATCTTTGTCCTCTTTTAATAATAGGTGGTACTCGAGGGAATCGACAGGGTCATCGGTTGTGCATACTACTTTTACATTTGATTTCACAATGAAATCCCTTGCCCCGAAGCCTTCTCCTTGCAGCAGTTCATTCGTCCGTTTCCAAATATTTGGCGCCGATTGCTCATTTAATATCTCGTAAATCCCAAAAAATCTCTGCAGCTCTAAATGGGTCCAATTGTAGAGCGGATTGCCAATCGCCATCGGTACTGTTCTCGCCCATGCCATGAACTTCTCCTCATCAGCTGCATCGCCTGTAATGTATGTTTCTTCAATTCCATTGGCTCTCATGATGCGCCATTTGTAATGGTCTCCATACAGCCAGGCTTCTGTCATGTTTTGAAATCTCTTATTTTCATAGATTTCTTTCGGACTCAAATGGCAGTGATAATCAATAATCGGCATGTCTTTCGCATAATGGTGATAGAGGTTGACAGCGGTTTCATTTTTCAGCAAAAAGTTTTCTCCCATAAAGGGTTCCATGTCCTCACCGTCTTTCATTCTATTTCAAAATGTTAACGTTAACATTTTGATTTGTTTTTATTTTACCTTTATATTCCTCTGGGATCAATCTCTTTTTAAAATTTAAATGTTAACGTTAGCAAATAAGCGCAAAAAAGACATTGCCGTAAAGCTGCCTGAAAAGACCTCTTTTTGGCAATGTCCGATTTTACAAGAAAGGATTAGTAAGCCAGGCTGAATAGTCCTTTAATGTGTGTTAAGTAGCGTACGTTACTTGCTTCTTTCATCAAGGAAGCAGGAAGACCTTTAAGCGGTGTAGAATTAGCACCAATGATGGCTACCGCATCTTTGCGTCCAAGGCTTGCAAGTGTACCAGAGTTTACTGGCTGGAATGTTTCAAGTGTTTTTCCTTCTAAGTAAGCGAATAGGTTGTAACCGATCAGTTCACCCATTTGCCATGCGATTTGTGCAGTTGGCGGGTATGGACGGCCGTCTGCCGCAAAGTAAACTGCGCTGTCACCGGCAACAAATACATCTTCATGAGATGTAGATTGAAGGAAATCGTTAACTGTCGCACGGCCGCGGTTCACTTCAAGACCTGATTCGCCGACTAAAGGATTTCCTTGTACGCCGCCAGTCCAAACAAATGTGTTGGCAACAACTTTTGATCCGTCTTTTAGATCAATCACGTTTCCTTCTACATTTGTAACAGGAAGGCCTGTTAAGAACTCAACGCCGCGTTTTTCAAGGCTTTTAGTCGCGCGTTCGATAAGATCATCCGGAAGAACAGGAAGGATTTTCGGACCTGCTTCAACCAATTTCAATTTGATTTCTTTGTGGTCTACGCCGTATTTTTTCGCAAGGTTCGGCATGATGTCAGCAAGCTCACCGACAAGCTCAACGCCTGTTAAGCCGCCTCCGCCGATAAGGATTGTTGCATCCGCTTCGTTTTTCGTTTTAGAGTACTCACGCACACGGTCTTCAACGTGGTTGAAAACTTTGTTAGCATCAGCAGCAGATTTAAGAACCATGCTGTTTTCTTCAAGTCCTGGGATGCCGAAGTAAGCAGTGACAGAACCAAGGCCTACTACTAGCGCATCGTAAGTTAATGCAGAACCGTCAGCAAGCGCAACCTCTTTTTTATCAACAGAGAAAGAGCTGACTTCCGCGATTTTAAGATCAATGTCTTTGCCTTTGAAAAGTTTTTCTAACGGCATTGCAACCGCTTTTTCAGACACGTTGCCTGCTGCAAGACGGTGTAATTCCGTAATGATTTGGTGAGTTGGGTATTTGTTTACCACTGTCACGCGTGCTTGTTCTTTTGTGTAATGTTTGCGAACTGTTAAAGCAGAAAGAACACCGCCATAACCAGCGCCTAAAATGACAATATGTTTTGACATCGTATATCCTCCGTCCTTTATATCAATTTGAATCTGAGATTATTTTTGTTTTTCGTTCATGATTTCAAGGTAGCTGTTAGCAAAACGGAACAGCTTTTGAGCTTGAGGATCTTTCAGCATGCGCAACAGGCCGAAAAGTCCAATCGTTTCGTTGCTAGCATCCGCGCGGTCTTTCGCTTCGATTGCAGTCGCAGCCACTTCTTTTGCTGTTTCTTTTACAGGCTCAAGAATTTCAGTGATTGCACCGACTGTATCGCTTTTCAATACTTCGTCAGTCGCAACAGACTGAGCGAAATCGTAAGACTTCGTTAAAATATTCACTAACTCAGTCAGCTTTGGAAGCTGGTCAACTAAAACAGTCAGTGATTCTTGAACTTCTGGCTTTAACAGCTGATCAATAAGATCTTGCTGGCTTTGGCTGACAGACGCATTTGTTTGATCGATTGTTTCTGGCATATCCAATTCTCCTTTACTATAAGCAGTATGCTGATTTTTTGGAAAGGGTAGTGCCTCTCCCTGATCTCATGTTTGAAAGCATGAGAAGAAGGATTGTGAATTCGTGCACAATCATTCGCAAAAATAAATGTTTACTACCCAGTTTTTCATCTTGCCATATTCAGTATTATTTTTATCTCAAAAATAAACCATTGAATAAGTCAAAATCCTTTACTCTCTCTGAAAATAGCAAACATAAAAAACTCCAATTTGATTACCTTCTATATGATAACACTTTTTGAACAAAATTTGAACGTGAATTGCTTCGATTATGAAATTAATTTATATGGTGCCCGTGTCATAACATTTCTTCAGCACTAGTTATTGACAATCCATCAATTTTCTCCCCTACGCGTTACCCATATGTCTAATAGAGGTTCTCTTTTTCCTGTAACTGGATCCAATGCCGGAAGTACTGCTTGCTCTATATTCTCTAGCGCAGCCGCTCTTTCATCCGGCTTTCCCGTCTTCATATCATACCGAGAACCGTCTGGATAAGCGCCGATCACGGTAAAATCGGGGCTCGCGCTTAGCTTTTTATGGCCGACACCGGCTGGGATGACCGCTGCGTCGCCCGTTTTGATAGGAACAGCAGCTCCTTTTTCTCCCCCAAATTGAATAACAGCCTCCCCTCGGACTGCGATTAGGACTTCATGCGTGTTGCTGTGATAATGATGGTACGGAAAAACACTGCCCGACCAGCTGTTTAGCCAGCCATGCCGATTGACGATCCGCTCTGCCTGTTCAGCACGTCCCATAAAAACATTTTTATAGATAACGAGCGGAAAATCAGGGTGATTTGGAACCCTGCCGTCATCCTGAAAAAAGTACGTTTCTGTTTCCATCATTTTCACCTCCCTATTTCTGTCTTCCACATATATTGATCCGTAAAACATCATTATTTTCTCACAATTCCGTTGATCTGTATCATCCCGGGTAGTATAGTATAAAAAAATAATGCCAGAATGAGGGATTTGATGAAAGCGATCATAATCGGAATATTGGCTTCTCTCTTTTTCGCCGTTACCTTTATTTTAAACAGGGCGATGGAATTATCCGGAGGCAGCTGGCTTTGGAGCGCCTCGTTACGCTTTATTTTTATGGTTCCGTTTTTATGTCTGATTGTCATAATGAAAGGGAAGTTCGTTCCTCTTTTACAAGAGATGCGGAAAAAGCCGTTTTTTTGGATAAAGTGGAGCTTTGTCGGCTTTGTTCTTTTTTATGCGCCGATCACGTTTGCCGCCGCATTCGGGCCGGGCTGGCTCATAGCCGGAACATGGCAAATTACCATTGTAGCCGGTGTGCTGCTGTCTCCATTTTTCCATGAGAAAAAAGACACGCCTGGAGGCACTTTGCTCGTTCGGCAAAAGATTCCCCTTGTTTCGCTGGGCACTTCCGTCGTCATTCTGATTGGGGCAGCGCTGATTCAGCTCCAGCATGCAGAATCGCTTTCCGGAAAAATGCTGCTCTTCAGCGTGCTGCCGGTTGTCATTGCGGCTTTCGCCTATCCGCTGGGAAACCGGAGAATGCTTGAGCAATACGGAGGCAGGCTTGATACGTTCCAGCGTGTGCTGGGAATGACCCTTGCAAGCCTTCCATTCTGGCTTGTATTGGCAGCTTACGGCTGGTGGTCAGATGGCCTCCCGACCGCGGGACAAACCGTTCAATCCTTTATCGTTGCCGTCAGCTCAGGCATCATTGCGACCGTTTTATTTTTCTGGGCAACGGATATGGTAAGAGATAATCCGCAAAAGCTTGCTGCTGTTGAAGCAACACAATCCGGGGAAGTGATATTCGCTTTGCTTGGTGAAATAATCCTGCTGTCAGGTGTTTTCCCTTCCATTTTATCGTTTGCCGGATTAATGATCATTATTGCCGGAATGGTGTTACATACCTTCGCTTCCCAACAAAAACCTAAAGAGAAAACTCAGTCAAATCTGACTGCTTAGCAGCTTCTGGAGAATGGGCGAAAGCCCGTTCTCCTTTCTTTTTAACGCCTTCCAAAAGAGACCTGTTTCACGTTATATTTATGTATAGTCTAAGCCCACTTAACTGAAAGGTGATATTTTAATGGAAGCAAACAATCAAAAAGACGATATACCAGCAATCTCATTCACATCTGTGCGAAAAAGCTATGAACAAGAGGGACAAACCTATGATGTATTAACGGATGTCACCGGAGACATTCAACAGGGTGCAATCGTGGCACTTTTGGGCCCTTCCGGTTCAGGAAAAAGCACACTGCTGTCAATGTGTAATTTGATGAAAACACCGGATCACGGTGAAGTGAAGATTTACGGAAAGGAAGTCAGAGACTGGAATGTGAATGAACTGAGGCGGACGGCCTCCCTTGCCTTTCAATCCGCCCCCGTCCTTGACGGAACGGTGCGTGACAATCTGAATCTGGTACAAAAGCTCCACCAAACCCAGCTTTACTCTCCTGAAGAGCTCGCTTCACTGACAGGCCTGTCTCCAGAGCTGTTAGACAGAAGCGCCAAGGATTTATCAGGCGGACAGCGGCAAAGGCTTTCACTTGCCAGAACACTCGCAAACCCTTCCTCCATCCTATTATTGGATGAAATTACATCTGCCCTGGACCCTGTTACTGCTCTGGAGATTGAAGAGCTGATCAAAAGGCAGCAGCAAGAGAAAAAACTGACGGTGATGTGGGTGACCCATAACATGGAGCAGGCGAAACGAGTAGCCGATACCATTTGGTTTATAGCTGATGGCCGGCTGTTGGAAATCGCGGAGACAGACACATTTTTCTCGCGTCCTCAGCATGAAGCAGCCCGTGAATTTTTGAAGGGAGGCACACGGTAATGGATTACCTTTCTCTCTCATTCACCATGATCTTTGTGCTGATTGCCTTGTTTTTATCAAAATCCTTTAAAGCCGGCGTTGAAAAAGATATGATGATCGCAACGATCCGGGCGGCGGTACAGCTGCTTGTGATCGGTTATGTGCTGTCGCTGATATTTCATGGGGATCACCCTGTGTTTATCCTGCTGATGGTGCTGTTAATGCTGGCGGTGGCGGCGCAAAACGTCGTCAAACGAAAGAAAATGAGAATCGGTTCTTTTTGGAGGGTGTTTGTGGCGTTAGCGATTGTAGAAATCGTCACCCAAGGCATTCTTCTGGCACTTCACATCATCCCGCTTACCGCACGGTATGTCATCCCCATCAGCGGAATGGTCATCGGAAATTCAATGGTGCTCGCGAGCCTGTTTTTAAACCGGCTCAGCTCCGAGGTCGGGGTGCGCAAGGAAGAAATTCAATTGATTTTGTCGCTTGGCGGCACACCAAAACAATCCATACAGCATATCCTGACTTCCGCCATGAAAATGAGTATGATCCCAACGCTCGAAAGCCAGAAAACATTAGGGCTCGTCCAGCTTCCCGGCATGATGACCGGCCAGATCTTAGCTAGCGCCGATCCGATTCAGGCGGTTCGCTTTCAGCTTTTGATTGTTTTTACAACGATGGCGTCCGCCGCGCTGACTTGTGTCATACTCAGCGTGCTGACATACCCGTCATTATTTACCGCGCATCAGCAGCTGAAGCAAAATGGTTAACATTATGACAGCGATTTCGGGATTTACAGATCACATAAAAGCCGCTTCTCAACAGAAAAGCGGCTTTTGTGCTGGTTATTCCCCAGCCATTTCTTCATAATACCGTGAAAGTTCAATAATCATCGCGCCCATCCGCTCAATCTCCGGAGCAAGCAGCCTTGTGATGCCTTCTTCCCGCAGCGCTTCAGCAGTCACTTTTCCGACAGCCGCTGCGATGGCACGCTCTTCGAATACAGCCTTCACTTCATTGATAAAGCCGCGCTCCTTGGCAAATTGAAACAGAGAACGAACCTGAATCGCCGTGGTAAAACAAACAGCATCCAATTCACCATTCAGCAGTTCACGGCATAACTGTTCTACCGTTTCCTCCTCTGGCGGGATATGCTGATAAGGGAGAATCGGCAAAACTGAAGCTCCTTTTTCCTCCAAAAATGCTATGAGGGCAGGTGCATTTTCTCCGTGAAGCTGCACCATTACTTTTTTTCCTGAAAAGTCGTAAGGCTCCAAGGACCGGATCAATCCGCTGGTTGTCCCATCTTCATCAGAAGCCTCTGCGGTGATTCCAAGCTTTTTTAACGCAGACAATGTTTTGTACCCTCGGCACGCCGCTTTAGCCTGGCGAATCGCCAGCAGAAACTCGTCCTTTACTCCGATTTTCTCTGCCATCTTCACAAGCGTCTCCGTACCGATGCCTGTCGTAAAGATCACCCAGTCGGCTTTTTCTTCCGCAAATTTGCGCAGCTCCGGCTCCACCTGCTCCTCTGCCAAGTACACCGTTCCTTGGAGAGGCCGGACGACAGGAATTCCGCCCTGTTTTTCAATGATTGTGCTGATTTCTTCCGTTTTCCGAGAACCGCCGATCGCGACGCGTTTTCCATGTAAACCTTTACCCATATCCGTTCCTCTCCTCTTTGCCAGCTTAGGCTTTATATGTATATAACCTTTAATAAAGCTATTGTGTCGCAAACCAAGGGAGAAATCAAGATGAACCAAATGCCTCTCATTACCCGTTGAATACACCGGATGCATGCTGTAATATAAACAACAGACACGCTTTAACGGAGGATCGACCATGGAAACAAAAGAAGAATACGAAACAAAAGGCTACGACACATCGGTTATTTATGAATTCAACGAATATCCCGACGTCCATAGCGGACGCTGTGATAATTGTGACTATACGCTTTTTAAAAGCTCCGTAAAAGGCGGAAAGTTTTTGAGAGAATGCCGGAGATGCGGGATGAAAAAGAATATTTAATAGATGGTGTTCGCAGGGCAGGGGTTAGCCTCTGCACCCGAGAACAAGCTGGAGAAAGCGGGATTCATTATTTTATTTTTGCTACAGTCTCCAGCCCTTTGTATATCATTCCCACCGTCTCTTCCGGCGTCATCTCTGACGAATCCAGCCACAGGCATAGACGCGGTGTTTCTGACTGCAAGACGGCATCGAGAGATTCAATGCTGATATCTCCATATCCTTTTTTCTTGCGTGCTGATTCTCTTGCGGCTATTATGTCAGCTCGGGGTGCCAACACGATCACATACAAATGGACGATAACTGATCAACTTCACCATTTCTTCTAACATAGGTCCGATGATCACATCCTGCACCACCGTATGAAACCCCGCTTCAGCATACATATCTGATACGTTAGCCGCCAGCCGGTAGCGAAGACGCAACTGTTCCAGCGCCTCAGCTGAAGGAGTGTCTGACATTTGCATTTCGCCGTTTACAATAAATACATCTCCCCTGACATGAACGCTCTTGTCTAAACGCTCAGAAAGAAGCTGGGCAACTGTGGACTTTCCCGCTGCCATCACCCCTGTAATCAGATAGACGGCGTTTTCTTTACTCATTGCATCCCCTTTTTAAAAGAAGAAAAACCGAAATCTCAGCAGATTTCGGGTGCAAATATGTTATTGCGGAACGACAGACTTTTTTATGAAGGCTTCAATTTCCGCGGCTGCCTTCTCCGCTCCGCCTGCTTCTTTTACGTCTTTCTGCATGTCTTTTACGCGGCTGAGCATTTCTTTATCTCCGGATACGTCCTGAACTGCCTTCTGCAAACGGGAGACGCTGACCTCTTCTTTCGGCAAATAGACGCCGAGGCCTAATTCATCAACACGCCGGGCAGTGAGCTCCTGCTCATACATTTGCGGAATCACAACAAGCGGTACCCCCGCATTCATTGCCTCCATCGTACTGTTCATTCCCCCGTGAGAAACAAACAGATCGGCTTTCGCTAAGATATCCAACTGCGGAACGCGCTGGCGTACTGTAAAGTTGTCAGGAATGTCACCTAGACTGTCAGGTTCAATTGATATCCCTGTTGACATCACAACATGCCAGTCGGAATTCCGAAATGCATCTATACACATACGATAAAATTCCGGCCATGCGTTAAAAGCGGTTCCCAATGAAATCAGCATGAGCGGACGATTGCCTGTTTCCGGCAGCAGGCTCTCTTGTTCACCTCGTTTTCCAAGTGAAGGGCCGACAAAGCAGAATCGCTCATCAAAGGTTTCGTTTTTAATCTGAAAAGACTTCGGCATAAAGACAATATTTAACGCTTCCGGTATAGCCAAGTGTTCAAATGAGACAGCCGGTAAGTTTTCTTTCTCAAGGTAAACCTGGAAATCGGCCTCCGCTTGTTTGAGTTGCTTGAGCATCTCCTCACTTCCAAGCTGGAAGGATTCATTTTGCGCATAGGAAGAACAGAGCCTGATGGCCGGCACATTCAGCTTATCAGCAAACAATTTTCCCGCAAATGCGATAAAATCATAAACGATAAGATCAGGCTGGTCATTTTGATATAATTCTTCAAGCTGAGGCAAGATTTCGAGCGATTCTTTTAAAATGCTAATCGGTGTTTCATTTTTCTCTATCATTTCCTTAATGCGTTCCGGTTCCACGTTAATCGTAGTTTGATATAAAAGCGGGCTTGCCCCGGCTTGCTTCACCGCAGGCGCGAATTCCTCAGTCGTCGCATAAGTAACACGGTGCCCTTTTTCACAAAGCTTCTCCACTAACGCAAGAGTTGGATTCACATGTCCGTATGCCGGGATATTAATAATTGAGATATGATGCTGTCTCATCATTTCAGCCTCCAATTTTCATATTATATGTTGACGCGAAAACTCTTTAGTCCGTAAATCACGCTATTTTCAATCGGGGTGATACTGACCGGCTCCATACGAGAAAACGTTTGAGTCAATGCCGTTAACGCGATGGCTGCTTCAAGCCGTGCAAGCGGAGCCCCAAGACAAAAATGAATGCCGTGGCCAAACGCAATATGCGGATTGGGATGGCGGTGAATATCAAACATGTGCGCCCTGTCAAACTTCGCTTCATCACGATTTGCAGACGCCACAAACGCTAACACCATGTCGCCTTCTTTCATCTGATGGCCACCAATCTCCGTATCCCTCTTGGCAATTCGCCGCAAAACAGGTGCAGGCGCCCTGAAACGCAGAGCTTCTTCCACCGCCTGAGGCATCAGCTCTGGATGCCGCCGCAATTCGTCATAAACGCCCGGCGTGTCTAAAATGCTGTACATCGCGTTTGAAATCAAGTTCGTTGTCGTTTCATTTCCCGCCACCAGCAGTAATGTACAAAACGGAATCAGCTCTTCTCCGGAAAGCTTCTCACCGGTTTCTTCCGCTTTAATTAAAATGGAGATGATGTCCTGTTCCGGTTTCTTCCGTTTTTCTTCTATGATGCCGGCAAAAAACGCGGCTAGCTCTTCCTCGCACTTGTTCCGCTCTTTCAGAAAGGCTTTCTCCGCTTCCTCACTTCCATCTCTTGGTGTGCTCACCAAAATATCAGACCATGTCTTAAACGCATCCATATGCTCTGAAGGAACGCCTAAAAGCTCAGATATCACAATGACAGGAAGCGGATATGAGAAATCCTGGACCAAATCAAACTCGCTTCGTCCATGAAAACGATGTATCAGATCATCTGCGATGTCTTGAATTCTTGGTTCCCACTGCTTCATGACACGCGGTGTAAACGCTCTATTGACAACAGAACGGATTTGCGTGTGTCTTGGCGGGTCCATATTAATGATCGAATTCCCGATAGAACTTGTCTGCTCCGGCATATAACTGGAGAAAAGCTCTTTATCCCCAATCACTTTTTTGACATCATCATAAAGAAAAACACTCCATACTTGATTGTCTTCATCATAGGTAACAGGAGCTTCCTTTCTCATCGATTCGTACCACGGAAACGGATGATAAGCATCCTGTTTATTTTTTCCGTTCATCAGTGCACGCTGCAAAGCTTGTCGCCGATTTACCACATTCATGCGTTTCCCCTCCCCATGAAAGAAAAGATTCAGCAATTGACGAACTTCACCACCTCCTGCTATCGAAAAAGAGAGGGACATCCATTTTGTCGTCTGAAACAGCAGGCAGGTCTTCAAGATGCCGGTGCAGGCATCATATAATCCCCCTCGAATGTTGTTCATCTTACCATAATCTTTCAATTTTTTTCTATTACGCACACCCGATTTGGTTCACAACGTGACCTTAGGCATGCTCATCGATTTTAGAAACGCAATCAATAGCTTATGAAAATCTCACACGTCGCCCTCATCCGCAACGTAAGCACTACTCTAAAAGATGACTTTTCCATTATGTAAAGCATGCTGAAGATATGATTAAATAGAAAGTAAAATGGTGAAGGAGAGAACAAATGACAGCACAGATCAACCGTAAAAAACTAGTTGTCGGCATCGTACTTTCACTTGCATTTGTATTGTTTGTGTTCTCTTTTTCTGAGAGACATTCAAAACCGCTCGTTGAGGGAAAAAAACAGGAAAACTGGCATACTGTCGTCGACAAAGCCTCTGTCGATATATATGGAAGCCGTTTAGTGGAAGAAAGCAAACTAAAACAAAAGCTCGGCCATAAACAAGCCGATTCGGTACTAACCCTTTTGAAGCTAGCCAGCGAAAAACATATTGCCCTGTAAAAACAAAAAAGAGCCTCCGGCTCTTTTTTGTTTAATCCAATACAGTTTTTTTATCCGGATGACGCTGAAAGTCAAAAAGCATACTGAGCTGTGACTGTGTGTTTCGTTTTGGAGAAAGCGGAGGGAGCTTGTCTTCCGGAAAAAAAGCGGCATGGTTCGTCTCAATACCGGTTTTCTGCTGCCCGCCCGTTATGCTGCATTCAATGAAGATCTTATAGTAATGATAAGGCTGAGGGGGGTGAGGATGCTTATGGCTGTCCAGCACGGCCAGTAATCGAGAAGGCACTGTATCGTAACCCGACTCTTCTTTGATTTCCATGATCACATTTTCAGCGGGTGATAAACCAATTTCACAAAACCCGCCTGGGAGTGACCACAGCTCGTCATGCTTCTCCCGGACAAGCAATATGCGATTCTCTCGAAATACCGCGCCGCGAACATCCGCCTTCGGTGTCGGATAGCCTTTCTCGCCTTTCCATAAATCAGTGATGACTTCAATGTCCTTCTCCGAGTAATCCGCCATCATCTCTGCGCTGAGCTTCATCAGCTCTTCGTACCTTTCCCTGTCATACACATCCTTGGAAAAAGCAAGCCCCGCCTGTGCGATCGCCTGAATCCGCTGGGCCTGTTCCAGCCATTTGGTTTGCATAATTGATCACCTCACTACCATTTTATACTATCAATCTCTTTTAAATAAAAAAGCATGCTCCGATTTTCCGGTGACATGCTCAAAAGATACCTTAATTCAGTTTTACGAAATATGTAATATCCTCTGTTTCAAAATTTAAAAATGATGGACTATATGACAGATTAAGGTTTTTTTCTCCTTTTGGAATCACGAAACTGACTGTGCCTGTTACCTTTTTACCCGAGGCTAACTTTCCTGATTTAAGGCTTGTTTTCAGGTCAGCAGTAGATACTATGTTTGCTCTGATTGATTGATCTTTGCCATCTTTCAATTCAAAACCGCCACTCGTATAATTGAAAGACTTGTCGCTTGTATTTTCGATCGTTACCTCAGCTATTAAAAATTCTTCATTATTATTTATTGTTTTTTCTTTCTCGCCAATTTTTGTCTTATACTCGCCTTGTTCTGCCGTTGTATATACTTTATTGACCGAGAAATTTGTGCTGGAAGCTTTAAAAGTTTCGCCTACTTTATACACCTTTTCATCCGTTTTGGTTTCTTTTTCCTCTGTTTTCTTTTCCGTTGCTGTTGCTTCTTTCTTTTCTGTCTTTTGCTCAGCTGACGCATCACTGGACTGGCTGCACGCAGAAAGCGCAAATCCAATCGTTAGCACAAACAAAATGAATAATGCTTTTTTCATTGCCGTTCCTCCATCTAAAGTAATCATTTTCTATTATAATCACGCTTTTCCTTTTCTTAACAGGGAATAAAGTAACAAATTACTCTATCAAATCCATTCATAGTATTGGTCAGCTAATGACATAGATATTTATCCTTTACTGGAAAAAATACTGGAAAGGCCGGTGATGGCATATCATTTTCCAAAACAAAAGCTTCTTTGTCTTGTTTCTAATTCGGATATTTCCTCCTAGTTCTAAAGACCCATATCGACAAAAACCCGAGCTGGCATTAGCCGGCTCGGGCGGGTGTCAATCTCGCTTATCCATTCCCCTTTTCTTTCGGGGTTCCTGATGATGCTTTTGATGTTCCGGAGGCTGAGTTGTGCGTTCCAGCTCCTTTGTATCTTGTCCCATTCCTTTTAAAAAGGAGAACAGCAGCGTAACCGCTTTGTTGATTTCCGGGTCTTTAAGCGAACGGATGATATCAAAATAACCTGTTTTCTCTTCGCTGTTCTTCTGTTCTACCGCGTTCGCCACACCGGCATTCACTTTCAAAATGAGCGGCTCCAGCTGTTTGACATCCAGCATGCCGAGTGTTCCAAACAGGAGAAGCAGGTTTTTAAGCATATTGGCCGTTTCCTCTGTATCTGCCTTTTTCACTAGGATGTCAAGGACTTTATCACCTTGGCCAAAAAGACCGCGGAGCAAAGGCAGCACGCCCCGTTCGTTCATGTGCCCAAGCATTTGCATCGTCTCCATAATGGCTTCTTTGTTGTCGACTAAGGCATCTTCGATTTCTTCCAAATCACGTTTGCGCTGATCTTCTTCGGTCACCTGTACTTTCTGAATGCGTTTAATCGCTTTAGCCATTGTGCCCAATCCCCCTTTTCACAGCATCGCCAGGGAAGATGTAATCCTTCCGCGCCCATTTCTTATGAACCTGCACACCGATTTGCGGCTGCGGATTTCCGTTGCGGTGATTGATTTTAGGCAGCGGATTGATTCCATCCTGCTTCAATATTTCCATCTTTGCTGATGTTTCTTTGTACGCAGGCGTGTCGGTATCCTTGTCCGCGTGGCTGCCTGTTAACAGGTTGATCGCCGCTTCCCCAGAATCGTTCATTGGCAAATACACTTCCTTCCCTTTGACACGATCAGTGATCAGGCATTTCACCTTCACATTTCCAAAAGGCGACGTGAGTCTGACAAGGGTCCCGTCCTGGATTCCCCGTTCTGCCGCAAGCTCTGGAGAAATTTCTAAAAATACATGCGGCGTTTTTTCAGAAATGCCTTTTGATTTATACGTCAGGTTTCCTTCATGGAAATGCTCCAAGAGTCTGCCGTTATTTACATGGATGTCATATTCCTCACCGAACTCCTCAGGCTCAGTCCATTGAACCGGATAAAGAATCGCTTTGCCGTCCTGAAAAGGAAAGCGTTCTGTAAAGAGTAAAGGTGAATCCTTCCCATCAGCACTTACAGGCCATTGCAGGGAGTTGTAGCCCTCAAGACGTTCATAGGTTACTCCTGCATAAATTGGTGACAGCATTGCAGCTTCTTCCATAATATCGGAAGGATGCTCATAATTCCAATTGGCCCCAAGCTTATTCGCTACCTCCATAATAATCTGCCAGTCCGGCTTTGATTCACCCATAGGTTCAAATACCTGGTATAAACGCTGAATACGGCGTTCAGTGTTTGTAAAGGTTCCTTCTTTTTCAAGGCTCGGGCTCGCAGGAAGAACAACATCTGCAAATTCTGCCGTCCGAGATAGGAAAATGTCCTGCACAACAAAGAAATCAAGTTTTTCATATGCGGCGTGTACATGATTGATATTAGAATCGACAAGGCCCATTTCTTCCCCTTTTACATACATCGCTTTCAGCTGGCCGGAATGGATTTTTTCAATCATTTCATGGTTGGTCATGCCCGGCTCCTTCGGCAGCTGCACACCCCAGGCTTGTTCGTATTTCTTGCGGACTTGTTCATCCTTCACTTTTTCATAGCCCGGCAGGCTGTCTGGCATGCTTCCGAAGTCACTTGCTCCCTGTACGTTGTTATGGCCGCGTAATGGATAAGAACCCGCACCCGGTTTTCCGTAGTTTCCTGTGACAAGCAGCAAATTTGAAATCGCAGTGCTTGTATCGCTGCCTCCAATGTGCTGTGTCACGCCCATGGCCCACAACGCGCACACACTGTCAGCCTCATGAATCATTTCAGCCATTTGAATCAGGGTTTGTTTATCAATTCCGGTTTTCTCCTCTGCATATTCAAGTGTGTACGGCGCAAGGCTTTTCACGTATTTATCCCGGCCGTTGACCCTTTCCTGCAAAAAGCGTTCATCGGCCTTGCCGTTTTCAATCAGATATTTGGAGATGGCATTCAGCCAGACGATATCTGATCCGGCACGCGGCTGAACAAATAGATCAGAACGCTCAGCCATTTCGTGTTTTCTGATATCAGCCACGATAACCTTCTGCCCTCTCAGCTTGTGAGCCCGTTTAATGCGGGTAGACAATACCGGATGCGACTCTGATGTGTTCGAACCGATAATTAAAACAAGATCTGCCTGGGCGATATCTGTAATCGATCCTGAGTCACCGCCGTATCCGACTGTCCGGAACAGGCCGGCAGTAGCCGGAGACTGGCAATAGCGCGAGCAGTTATCCACATTATTTGTGCCGATAACCCCTCTGGCCAGCTTTTGCATCAGGTAGGATTCTTCATTCGTACATTTAGACGACGTGATAAAAGCAAGTGAGTCAGGGCCACATTCTTCTTTCAATTCAGTGAACTTGCTTGCGATCAGTGTTAAGGCTTCCTCCCACTCTGCTTCCCGGAAATGGTCGCCTTCGCGGATGAGCGGTTTTGTCAGACGCTCCTCACTGTTTACAAAATCCCAGCCGAACTTGCCTTTTACACAAGTGGAAATGCCATTGGCAGGCGCCTCCTCCTGCGGCTCCACTTTCAGAATATCTCTGCCCTTAGTCCAAACATCAAAACTGCAGCCGACACCGCAATAGGTGCAGACGGTTTTGGTTTTTTTGATTCGTTCATCACGCATGGCAGATTCCATGTCAGAAATGGCGAGAATCGAGCCGTATCCTGTCTCTACGCCTTTCGTAATCTCGATCATCGGGCGCAGTGATTCGTTATTGATGCCTGTTAAATATCCGGCTTCCCCTTCCATTCCTTTTTCCATCATCGCGTTGCACGGACATACGGTTGAGCAATGGCCGCACGACACACATGACGACTCGTTAATCGGCACGTCATGATCCCAAATGACGCGCGGGCGTTCCCGCTCCCAGTCAATCGTCAGTGTTTCTGTCACCTGTACGTCTTGGCATGCTTCGACACAGCGGCCGCACAAAATACATTGATCAGGATCATACCGGTAAAACGGATGGGATTCATCCTTATGATAAGGTTTTTGATCAAACGGGATGCTTTGGTGATTGATTTTCATTTCCTTCACCGTATTATGTATTTCGCATCCTCCATTGTTGTAATCGCAAACTGTACAGTAAAGCTCATGATTATATAAGATTTTATCCATCCCGATGACCTGTGCCTTTTTCACGTCAGACGAAAGCGTATCAATGACATCGCCATCCTTTATTTCAGAAGAGCACGATCTCTTCAGCTCACCATTGATGCTGACGATACACGTATCACATGTTTCTATCGGCCCAAGGCTCGGATGATAGCATACTTGCGGCACTTCGATTGAACTGTTATTCAAAAGCTGCAGCACCGTCTGGTCTCCGGCTGTCTCCATCTCAACGCCGTTTATGGTTACTTTTTTTGTGTCCGCCATCTCCATTCCCCTTTCTTGCGTTTATATACCGAATTACCCATTTCAGTTCCCTTGCATGTGCTGATTAAAACATACAGAGCGCATACAAATGTTTTAATGCACGAACACCGGGAAACGTCATGATAGACAAAAAGGGAGGGATAACCATGAAGAAAACCATTTCCGCATTAACAGCGGCGGCAGCACTGTCAGGCACTGTTTTTGGCTTCGGGACGGCAATTCCGGCAAAAGCTGCCGCTCAGGCAAATCCGCCTGCTGAAGAAACAACCTCATCATCCGCTGAGCTTGTAAAAAATCTTTATAACACCGCTTTTACAGGTGAAATGCCGCAGCAGGTACAAGGTCTTACGATTAACAAAAGCACAAAAGGGGATGTCCATGCCAAGATGGGAGAACCGGAAAGACCGGCTGGAGGAAACAATATGTTTGATCTATACAGCTGGAATATGGGAAATCCCGGCTACGGCTTTTCCTATAACAAAGACATGACCATTTCAGAAATCCGTTACTTTGGAACCGGAGTAGAACGCCGTCTGAATCTTGGAGGGGTTACACCGGATGTGCTGAGCGATCAAATTGGCCCCGCCGACCGAATTTTAACCGTCCCATTCACGGATGAAATCGACTATATCTATGATACAGGCCCTTATGAGCTCCATTTCGTCATTGGAAAAGACCAGACAGCCGACCATGTCAATCTAAGAGCAAGATAAAAGCACTTGCGGCTCCAGCCGCTTTTTTTATGGACAAAGTGAGGATGGATTCCTTACAATACATAGGAGGAAAAATGCGGGAAGAGGTATCAATCATTAATGAGAAGGAACCGGTTCATATATGCGGCCTTTACAATCCTCATCATTGGGTTGGGACTGGGGTCAAGAGCATTCTCCAGTTTTCTCCCGGATATCGTCAATGCCTATCTCGGAGATGCACTGTGGGCCGCAATGATTTTTACGGGCTGCGGCTTTCTGTTTCAGACGATGAAAACCATCACAACAGGCATTATCAGCCTTTTATTTTGCGTTATTATCGAATGCAGCCAGCTGTACCATGCTGAGTGGATCGACCGGATCAGGGGCACTTCGCTCGGCGGCCTCGTGCTGGGGTACGGATTTTTATGGAGCGATATCATAGCTTATACGATGGGAATTGTCACCTGCACACTCATAGAGCTGATCCATCAAAACATCAAAAAGCGCCGCTGACGTGACGCTTTTTCTTATGTCGAGAACAGCCCGCACTGAGACAGAATCGTCTCTGTATCCAAGAGTGTGGCCTCCTTTATATCGACCCGGTGTTTATTCATAAAAGACTGAACAGCGTGATATCCAACCGCATATCCGGCAAAAGCAGATAATCCCGCCGGCTCAAAGCCTTGCGCTTTCGCTATTTGATCTCCAAACATGTAACGGCTCACCTCCGAAAAGCCTTTTACATCAATCACCTCTTTTATGACTTCAATGGAATATTGCAAATCGTCCCGATCAAAGCGAGTAACCCAAGGACCTAATTGTTCTTCGCCAAAGAGCTCCCGCGCAAATGACTCAGCCAGCCCTTCAATGACAAGATAATCCCCGACTGACACAGAACCTCGGTGAAAATCAAAATACGAAAACCGCAGATTATGGTGAAATTCATGGGCAATCATCGATGAAATCCTAAGAAGGTTATAGCTGTTCGGATACATCCAAACGTGAATAAAGCCTGGAATTCCCCCAAACCCGCAATACCCTTTTTGCAGCTTCAGCTTGCTTGGATCAGCAATGTAAAGCCCGAACCTCATTTCTTCCGCATTTACTCGCAGCTTTTCACGCTCGGCAAAATGTATACACTGCTGCAGCGCAGATTCAGCAGTCTCGGCAATATGCAATTGCTGCAGTTTTCTTAATGCTGTCTGTCCGGTTTCAGCATTACACACATCCAAATAACCAAGCATCTTTACAGCCATGATCACATCATATCCATTTGGTGTCTTCGCTTTTAGGGGAACCTGTATGGCGCTCCACATTTTTTCAAACGGTCCCATCATCGTATACCGAAACTCGTCCTCTCTTTCGTGTTCTTCCATCGAAAACAGCTTTTCATATTGCTGAAAGGTCTGTTCTATTACGATATTCATCCTAATCCCTCCTCACGAAAAATATACGGTATGCCGCAGCGTAAAGGTCAACAGAAAAAATTAAGCCTTTCTGCCCTATAAAATCAAAGCCGGCCGCCGATAGGTAAGGCATAGGAGGTGTAGCAATGGATATTCCTGCATTATCAGTTGCCATGCATCAAGCAAATCTGGCCCAAAATGTTGATATCGCTTTAACGAAAAAGATGCTGGACACTGCCCAGCAAAATGCTGACCAAACCCTTAAGCTGATTCAGCACCCGACACTCGGACAAAAAATTGACCTGAAAGCTTAGCTTCACACCCCAGGCGGCCAAGAACTCCATCCTCCCGGCCGCCTTTATTTTTCACAAAAAAGCATGCATGTTTTGGCCTTTCCTCCGTATGATTTATTGTTTGTCATTTTAAGGAGGTTAGGAAGAAATGAAAAGAATGGTTAAAAAGGTGTCTTTGGTGTTGTTCGCATTCGTATTTATTTTTGCCATAAAGGGAGCACCCGCTCATGCGGAAACACATGCCTACGATGGAAAAAGCCCTTATTACAATGATTGTGCGTCCAGCGCCGCCACAAAAAAATCTTCTAACTTAGTGAACGCAAACAATCAAGTCATTGGAGTCGTCGAGCTCAAGTTCAGTAGTACATGCAAAACGGCATGGGCAAAAATAACGATGAACAACACCTTGACAACAGGCTATGAAGCAAACGCGGAAATAACCCGGAACACAGACAAAAAGAGATATAACTGTGACTCTGCAGGCGGCAATGGCAAAGCGGTGGCAGGCCAAAAATCTTGTTATACGCCTATGGTCTATGACTTAGACCCGAGAACCTCCTACGCTTTCGGTAAATATTCAGGCCCCAACCTGAATGTATGGGCAACCACAGGCTCTTATTAAACAGAAAAAAGGCTGTCCAACGGGCATTTCCCGCGACAGCCTTTCCACATTTATTTAGCTTCCCTTTGTTTTTTTACCTCTTCAAGCTGAGTGACCGTCACCAATTGATAGCCTTGATCGGTCAGTCTTTTGATAATCTCATCGGCCGCATCAGCAGAAGTGCCGTAAATGTCATGTATTAAAATCGTCTTTCCGTCAGCCGCGTGGCTCATGACTCGGTTGACAATTGTATTTTTATTTCGGTCTTTCCAATCTTCCGGATCAATGTCCCATAACGCGACATCCATTTTCAGCTTGCTGCGCAGTTCATCATTAATGCCGCCATATGGAGGACGCACAAGCGTCGGACGATAACCGCTTATTTTTTCAATCATGTCCTGCGTGTCATTGATCTGCTTTACAGCCTCTTTCACTGAAAGCCTTGTGAGAAGCGGATGGCTCCATGAGTGGTTCCCCACTTCATTTCCTTCTTTCAGCATTCTTTTTAACGTTTCCGGATAATATTGAACCCTGCTGCCCAGCACAAAAAACGTTGCATGCCCTTCATATTTCTTCAAGGAGTCCAGAATCTGATTTGTTGTCGCAGGATTCGGGCCGTCGTCGAAAGTAAGCGCAATGACTTTTTTATTCGGATCAACTGTTTCTTCTTTAGGTAATGAAATGACTTCGTGCTTCGGTTTTTGTTCTTTGATTTTATTTTTGTTTTTCGCTTTATCAATATATTGTTCTTTCAATATATCTTTTAAAAGATTTTTCTTAATCGCAATCGACTGCTCTCCAAGATAGCCCGCAGCGACTTGATATGTATCAAAATAAAACTCGATATAATCTTCCTTGACGGCAAAACGGCTGAAATTTTCTTTTGCCGGTGCAGTTCCTTCTTTTAACAATTCGTCATCCGCTGCAATGTCCTTATTCTTTTTAAGCTCATGATAAGCGATCAGCGAAAGCTTTTGTAAATAATCAGAGTCCTTTTTGAAAATATCATCAATAGAAAGAAATGCTTCCTTGCTAAAATCAAAGTTAAATGTTTTTTTTACGGTTTGTCCATGCGCGCCGCCTATGTATTTATATTCATTAAAGACCACTGCCGCTGTCTGCTTGGCATAATGAACAATTTCATAATCGATGTTGAGTTCATTGCGCTTTTTTGTATGCTCCTGGTCAGCATCTTTCGTTTCCTTCTGAAATTGGCGAACCTCTTTCTCTGCGAAACTCTTTAATGCCGCATCCATTTTTTTATTTTTAAAAACAGGGTAGTTGACCGCGTAATTGAAGGTTTTCCCGTCATTCACAAGCGTTGCGATCTCCACATCTCCATACTGAGAATCGGTTTTCACTTGATTCATGACCGTTTCTTTTTTTGATGTATTATGGCAAAAGCCAATAAGCCCTGCCGCACAAACAACTGCCACTAATACTTGAAACCATTTGATTCTTTTCGCCAACAACACAAATTCCTTCTTTCGTAATCACTTCGATTTATATTTCATCAAAAGATTCAGATGATGTTCTTTATGCATGTTAGTACCCAACCAGAAATATTTTTGTAACATTAAAGTAACATTTATTTCACTTTTGTAATAATAGGAGATTTAGAAGTTCTTGTCAATCCCTTTCTGAGGATTTACTCAATTAAAAAAACAATTTGGTCGATGGACATACACCCATTTCTCATATCAGGAATAAGGTAAACAGAATAAAAAATGCTAGGGAGGTAACCCTCTTGGAATTTCCTGTTAATTACGATCAGTTTGAGCCAGTTTCACCTTTTGACGAAAGACAGCCATATTACTACCCGCGTCCGCGCCCTAGACCGCCATTTTATCCGCCTTATTATTACCCAAGACCGTTTTATCCGTTTTATCCGCGTCCGCCTTACTACTACCCGCGCCCTCCTTACTACCCTTGGTACGGATACGGCGGCGGATACGGCGGCGGATATGGAGGATACAACAGATAGCAGGCGGTGTTTACCGAGAATGGGGGCAGTCCAGCTCCCCTTTTTTTGTATAAAAATTGACAATATCATGACAAATACAGGAAATAATTGTGATCTGGCTGGCCTCTTGGTACGATAACAAAAGCATGCAGTTTTGGGGGAGGCGTCTATTTTTGGAGAATTCAAGAGTTTATGCTCCGATTTCTGAAACAAAATACATAAAAGCCTCGAACCGGGTATCCGTTTACGATTTTATAAAGCTTGCAAAACCCGGCATTATCGTATCAAACTCGATAGCAGCCTTCGGCGGATTTTGGATCGCATTTGTGGGCTCAGAAAAACCATTAACAGGACTCGCTTTTTTTATGACAATGATAACGGCAATGCTTGGAACCGCGTTCGTCATGGCCTCCGGCACTGTCTACAACAACTATTTTGATCGGCATATGGATGCAAAAATGGAGCGCACCCGCAGCAGGGCCTCAGTCACAGGAAAAATGCCGCCTGCTTTGATCTTAACGTATGGCTCTGTTTTAGGAATAGCAGGTCTTGCCATGCTGTATTCCCTCAACCCTTTAACTGCAATTCTCGGACTGGCCGCCTTTATTTTTTATGCCATCATCTATACAGTATGGGTGAAACGGGCCTCGGTATGGAGCACGTTTGTCGGAAGCTTTCCGGGAGCTGCTCCGCCACTGATGGGTTATTGTGCCATCACAGGAGAAATCAGTGTAACCGCCGTCATGTTATATGCCATTATGTTTCTGTGGCAGCCCCCGCATTTTTGGGCTATTGGGATAAGACGCAAAGAGGAATATCGGGCGGCTGGTGTCCCGCTCTTGCCTGTTGTAAAAGGAAATCATGTAACGAAAGTAAAAATGATTCAATATATTGCAGTCCTGGTGCCGGTTACGCTATTATTTCCTTTTTCTCTCGGCACCGGCCATATCAGCCCATTTTATTTTTTAACTGCCTTGGTTCTCGGAGGTATATGGATCAAAAAAGGCGTCCATGGATTCAAAACAGACGATGACGTAGAGTGGGCAAAGGATATGTTTGTCTACTCACTCATTTATTTTTGCTTGCTGTTTTTTGTCATGATGATTGATTCATTTGTAATGTTATTAATCTGATGATTTTATGCAAAAAGAGCCACACATTAATGTGACTCTTTTTTGTTTGGGAAAACAGTCTCTAATAGAAATGTCAGGATAATAAATACAGCCGCGCAAATCAAAAATCGGACGATTTCAGTCAAAATCCAGCTATGGGCAATACTCATATCATCGGTTTCCTGGAGGGCTGCACATATTGAAAAAATAGTGAGTATGTATTTTAGGATTTCTTTGTTCATGGACACCATCACTTTCTGGATATGATCACCAATATCCAAAATAACACATAGCTGAGAGCGGCAAAAGCCGAAAGAGCAAAAAAGTACCAGCCCAGTCTGAACTAAAGCTCCAATGAAATACATACTGGCTCTCCATTCTAAGATATGAAATATTACAGATTAAGATCCTTTCCATTGTCAGCTATCCCAATCCGGAATAAAGAAAAAATTGTCCAACCACCTACATTATGGTAATATATGATCTGCTTTTCTCATGTTCATTGATTTGGAGGCGTACGATGAAAGGGATTGTTTTAGTTGTTCAGCTTGGATTTTCATTCATGGCTTTTCTGTTTTTAGCCGCTGTCAATTGGTATCAAGGAAGCGAGCTTGTTTCAGATCAATTCGATTGGAATTACACAGCCAAATTTTCAAAGCTCCTTAAAGGCATTGACACCATCACCAGCCCCAAACAAATTTCACAGCTGGACTTTTTCATATACTCTGCGAAACACTATCGGGTCATGAGTATACTGATGATCTGTTCGTTTTTATATGTGTTATTATCGCTTTTTTTGCTGATTCGCGATTGCCACACGGCTCGGTAAAGAATATGTCATTTCCACATGCCCCATTGAAATACCATAAAAGGAGCACCGTTATGATCCTCCCCCTCTTTTTTCTTTAATCGCCAGTTCATCTAAAGGATATGGCAAGGCGTATCTCGCTCCGCGTACTTGATTTCTAAGCATTCCACGATTAGGTGCACGATTTACATCTTCTCTATATTCGTATGGTCAATCAGAACTGCGTTTATATGATCCGAACTTGAATGTTCTTGCCTCATTGGTTATTTTCGGTTTCACCTTTTGTTTTTCCATCTTTCGGAACTTTTCTCTCGCTCTTTCGTATAACCTTACAGGAGGTATCACATGATGAAAGAGTATGAATTCGTTAGAGTCGAACTTAGTACCATGAGAAGAAGACCCAAAGAAGACTACCAACAAATCATTCGTGACTATGCTCAAAGAGGATGGAAGTTTATTCAGATTTTCGCCCCTAGTATAGACGGGTATGGAGCAGCTGCTTATTTTGAAATGATATTTGAAAGAGATGTGGAAGATGCTTAGTCTTTATGGCTAAGCATTCTTACCATTGAGTAACTTACATTTATAAATGACAAATCATAAAAAGCTTACAATTAGTAAGCTTTTTTGACCCTTCATGACAAAGAAAGACTCTAGTTTTTTCAATCGTGCTTCAAACTTCGCTTTCGTTCTCGCTCGATAAAGTCCATGCATCAGTTAGATGCTTAATCATTTACTTTCCCAGTATACACATAGATCACCTGTCTTAGAAATTCAGCTAATCCCTCACCATGTTGATCGTAATATCGCTTAAAGCGCTCATCTGATACATACATCTCCCCTAGACCTGCATGAGCTTCTTTGCTGTAGTCGCTCCAATGATAAAGAAGCCATTTTTTGTGCAATTCCGCCGCTTTCAAGGCATCTTCACTTTTTGGATCTCCTTCTTCAAATGCTTTTTTAAGTTTTTCAAACATTTCTTTTTCTGTAGCGGTCAGCTCTTCATATTGCTCCTTTGTCATATTCAACACTTCTTGGTTAGTTTCTTCCACCGCTTCTTCTCCATACTTTTGGCGTATTTCCGCTCCATATTTCCGCTCGTTTTCTTCCACAAGCTCTTTTTTAAATCCTTTAAATTTCTCTTCATCTCTCATTTTTTCGTTTCTCTCCTCTGCATGAATTGTTTTCTCTACATTTTGTATAAGGCTATCAATCCGGGCTCTTTCTTCTAGAAGCTCTGCATGATGATCCTTTAATGCTTTATGACGATTAAAAGATGGGGAAAAGATTAATTTTTTTATCTCCTCTAATTGGAAGCCTAACTCTCGATAAAATAAAATGTGCTGTAATTGGTTGACTTCTTTTTCCCCATAAATTCGGTATCCAGATGAATTAATCCGTGCTGGCTGTAAAAGGTTAATCTCATCATAATACCTAAGCGTTCTTGTGCTGACTCCCGCTAATTTGGCTAACTTCTGAACGGTATATTCCATTTCTTCTCCCTCCTTATACATTAACCGTACACTTTGACGTAACGTGAATGTCAAAGCTTTTTTTAAAAAAATCTCCTTGAATGTTTCAAGGAGATGATTTATCTGCAACATGTCATATACCGAAACTTATTTGATGTCTCTATTAAGAAGTTCTTTTAAAAGTTGATTGAACTCCTCCTGCTGTTTTATATTTTTGCGGCCATTCCGATTAATTGCTGCTAGTTCACAGACAATGCCAGCCGAAATGAAAAACAATAAACCTTCAAGCATATAGCATCCTCCAACGTTTAAGAGATAGTCAACTGTGTTTGTTCACTTTCTAAAGACTGCTTATCATTTTTATCTTCCTTACGCTGAAAAATGTTATTTAGAATAAGCGCTGTCATGACAAGCAGTGTTCCTGCTACATCAAAAGTGGTTATTTTAGATCCTTGTATCATCATGATTAACAATGTAGTAATGGGAACAAAGTTAATAAATAAAATCCCGTTAATGGGTGATAAAATTTTAACACCATAGTTCCAGCTAAGGAGAGCTACGATACCTGGTAAAGTAATCATAAATATTAAGTCATACTTAATTTCAGCAATCACATTTATACTAGGTATGGACACGTATCCTTGAGCGGTGAGCGCAGCTGTTAGAATACCTGTTACAGCTGTACCGAATAAACACGTCAATGTTGAATAGCGCAGCGTAGACCATTCTTGAAATAGCTGTCCCCCCATTGTATAGATTACCCATCCCACAACACCCATTAAAATAAAGGTTAGCGAATACAGATTATCTCTCAATGTATAAAAGAAACTCATATCACCTTTAGTAATAACAAATGCAGCTCCAAAAAAAGCAATCATAATAGATAGAACCTTATATTTTTTCGGCTTCACATGTTTATACCCCCACAGGATAAAAATAGAAATGATTGGCATCAGCGCCTCTGCAATAGACGCAGTCATGATTCCAGACTCCCCCATCAATCTTTGGCCCCAAAAAATAAAAACATTGTATACAGTAAACGCCATCACACCAAAAAAAACGAGCAGTTTTGCTTTACCCTCTAGACGAAATGATTTCTTCCCCTCCCTCACCAATAATAAAATCACTAAGATAACTGCTACAACACCGTATCGAATAGATGAAAAATAAAATGGATCAACAAATGCTAATGCATGATCTGCAACTGGAAACATTGCGCCCCACGACATACTTGCTACTAAACATGTGAGGACACCAATGAATAATTGACCGTTTTTCATTGTCATTCCCCTCCTTTTCTTGTATTGACAATGAGAATTATAAAAAGAAGGGTGACATCATGTAAAATGAATAAAAATGATGAAAAACATCATTTATAATGATATTTTAAATGAAGGAGGGATACTAAATGGAACTGCGAGACTTACAAATTTTCCAAAGCGTTGCTCATCACAAAAGTATTACCGGCGCTGCAAAGGAATTAAGCTATGTACAATCCAATGTAACAGCACGTATTAAGCAATTAGAAAACGAACTCAAAACACCTCTTTTCAATCGGCATAAAAAAGGGGTAACATTAAATCCCGAGGGCCGAAAAATGCTTGAATACGTGAACAAAATCTTGAAAGATGTTGAAGAGCTAAAACAAGTCTTTCTTGATAGTGATATCCCGTCTGGAATATTAAAAATCGGTACAGTGGAAACAGTGAGGATACTGCCGCCCATCTTAGCCTCCTATTATAAAAAGTATCCAAACGTGGATTTATCATTGCAGGCTGGCTTAACGGAGGAGCTTATTGAGAAGGTAACCAACCACGAATTAGACGGGGCTTTTATATCTGGGCCAATTAAGCATTCCGTTCTCGAACAATATGATGTCTATACTGAAAAACTTACTCTAGTAACGGCAAATAAAACGTTTCAAATAGAGGATTTTATGACGACGCCGATCCTTGTGTCTAATCAAGGATGCGGATATCGTTCCAGGCTGGAACATTGGCTCAAAGATGAAGGTTTACTTCCAAAAAGAATTTTGGAATTTAACATTCTAGAGACCATTTTAAACAGTGTCGCACTTGGTCTTGGAATCACAGTCGTACCCGAATCCGCCATAACACATCTTTCAGCCGCAGGTAAGGTTTATTGTCACCCGCTGCCTGAGAAATATAGCATGATCTCAACCATCTTTATTCGGCACAAAGACGCTTACATGACAAATTCGATGCGCAGCCTGCTGAAGACGATTAGTGAGCATCAAAGTATGAGTATGTCTTAAGGAAGTCTGCTACTGCTTTGTTCTCACCGCCTAACTTATGCATATTCCTGTTAGCCGCAAATATCTTTTCATAATAAAGAGCAGGCACCATCTCTGCTCCCCCTTTACTCCTTAACATCCGTTTATTTCTGTTATCAAGTTCATGAATTTTTCTGGTGCGGCACATATTACGGATACGTTATAGAGAGAGAAAATAATGAATATGCATTGTGACAAACTTGTATAGAGAGGACAATTAATTCTCGATTCATGGTAAATGAATATAAAAAGAATCACATGTATGGATATCAAATAGAAGAGAGGCTAAAGAGATGGTTCTCCTTGAAACGGATCGGTTACTATTAAAAACGATTGATGTTAACCTTCTAGACGCTGCATCTAAACTGGATCATCAGGCTATTATAGACCTGGGTTATAAAACAAATGGGGAATGGCCAAACTCCGATTTTTTTGAAGCAATTCCTTATTTCCGCGAGATTTTAATCAAAAATAAAGGAACAAGAGGATTTGATTCATGGATCATTTTAAAGAAGGATGATTATGAAATTGTCGGAGGAACTGGGTTTTTAGGTGACCCTGATACGGATGGCATGGTTGAAATCGGTTTTGCAACAAATAAAAGTCACCGCCGTAAAGGTTATTGTTTTGAGGCTGCTCAAAAGTTAATAAACTGGGCATTAAGCGAAGAGAATGTTAACTGTATTGCGGCAAGATGTGATCATGGCAATATGGGATCACAACATATTTTGAAGAAGTTAGGGTTTAAACTGGACCGTGAAGAAAAAGACTTTATCCATTGGAGATACGCTAAAGTGTAAAAACATATTCTTCACTTATAAGAAAGCAGGCTCTATGCCTGCTTTTTCAAGCTATTTTCCTCTATGCTTTTTTTTAGCTTTTTGCTTTCTGATGAGATACTTTTGTTCTTTTATTTTTTCTCTTTGTTCTTTCGTTATTTGTTTTTTCTTTTGCTTCTTCGCTTCCAACTCTTGTTTCATCGCATCCTGTGCCTTTAAGGATGCTCCGGCACGTTTCAATTCCTTCGAAACCTGACGTTGCAATCTTTTCGGATTTATCTTTTTCTGATCTTGGGCCTTTACACGAACTCCTTCCTGCTCAGACTGGGACAGAGTCTTTAAGAGTTGTCTATTAACAAAATCGAATACTTCAGAATCCTTCGGCTCTTTTCCAAACAAATGCTGAGAGGCCTTTAGTTTTCCGTTTTTCACAACCTCAATAACTCCTACCCAAAACTGACCATTGTAGTAAATCGTTAATTTCATAACGATTCCCCCCTCTTTTAAATGATGAAAGAATGACGGACATCCCGAGGAGGGGAAGGTTACTGACATGATAAAAATGCATTCGGACTACCAACCGAATCGTGTTTTTTCATTCTTCCGCATAAATTTTATCAATTTTTCCCTTTAGAGAAAAGATATTGAGTGCATACTTCAAGAATAAGTCATGCATCAGCTTGAACCTTTTTTCTCTATTCAAAATCAAGGAATCCAAAGAAGACTGAAATAGATTAAATAGAATTGCATTCTCTTCTTTCAATAGAATATCAAGCTACGGTTTCCTTTTGTTTCGCAAAAGCCGGCAGCTGTCAGGCGTTCACATAAAGCGTGGATACCACTATTTGCATGCCCCTTTATGAAAGCAGCCTCTGCCGAACCAGTTTCATCTTTGTACTAAAAACGGAACTAACTCAAGTTCATTCGAGTCAGCTCCGCTTGATTATTAGTCCAAGTTTTGGTCGATGGTTCCCTCAAAATAGTCATCACTGACTTGTTCATGCGTTTCAGCCAAACCCTGTTCCAATTGAGTGGTTCCTTTGTAATCTGACGGTTCAAAATATCTTCCTGCAACATCCATATTTTCGTTTGCTTCTTCTTTGTTATTGGTTTGCTCGTTCTTGCCTAATGTCTCTGACTTAGGATCGCCATTTTGATTAAAATCAAAATCCTTGTCGATTTCCGAAAATCTTTTATAATCATCAGGTCTGTCTGCTCCATTTTTTTGAGTCACATCATCCACTCCCATTCCTTATCAATCAATATGACAGGCCAAAAACAATTGGCCCTATCTTGATATTAGGCTTTCCATTGAAACAAAACTTATTTGGTCCTCTTTGAACCTGTGCCACGTTTTTTAGGGTCATCTGCCTTGAATGCTGTTTCAGTCTCATGATCATTTCTTATTTGTTCAATACTTGAATTTTGAATCCCTTTTTTAGTCATGCTTTCACCTCTTTTCTGAAAACATTGGAATATCAGCTTCCCCCTTATTCTGTCTTTTGAGCAGGCATTCATTCACCCCTTTTGACCAATAACAAAAAAACTCTTAAGAGTGACCATTCGTCATTAGTTCTGTATCTGCCAAAGCATAATTTATCTTTCAGTCAACACAATAAGTTTAAAGAATGTAATATGAAGAAACTGTTCCGTTTACTGTAAGAAAAACACTCTTTGTTAGAGGATCAGCCAGCATGAAAACAAGTCTAGAATTATGTATTAAGCCTAATTGCTGATGTGACTGCCGTTGGATCGGATACATTCATGCTAGTGAATCTGGTTTTTTTCATTGAATCGGAAAAGCAGATTAGATTGAAAAAAGCCCTTCTCTCTGAGAAGGGCTAAGTAATGGTAATGACATTCACACAATCGGTTCATACCTTAAACCCCGCCATGTTAATGAAGACGGCGGGTGTATACGCAAAGGGTACAGCCGGTTTCTTTACACTTGCTGCTTATTTGATTACGAAATCACCGTATTCTGCTGAATGGATATTGATCGGTCCGTTCAGATTGTAGTTGTTCGACTTGGCGATAGAGCGAAGCACATCCACACGGGCAACCGATTCTCTCCACTCATCACGGGTGTCCGGATCTGCTGGATTCATCAGGTCGTCATAACGCACGTCCAGAAATTTATTTAACCATTTCTTCTCATCTATTCCGTCTTTAGGTGAGCCGCCTGCCTTTTTGTTCGTGCGTTTAATCAAGGCATAAAAAGAGTCAGGGTCATCACCATCGCCATGCTGAATAACTGTATCGTACATCACAGCTCTTGCCAATGCCGTTTTCAATCCGGCATTCTCTGATCGTTTCATGGCAGGCTGATAATACAAGCGATCATTTACCTTGTCTTGGGCAGCACGGAAATCTTTATCATTTCCAAGCGAACGCCAGGCAGAAGCAAATCCCTTGAGGTTGCTTATGTCATCGCTTTCTTCTTCGGCCAGACGGCGCAATTCAGGCAGGTACTTTTTCAGTTTGTTATTCGGTACTGCCTTTGTGTATACTTCAACTACTTCCAATGCATCCCCGGTAGCCGTTGTAAAGCCTGCCCGGCCGCATGTATAGCCTCTTCCATCACCCAAGGGTTCCACATATCCGTATTGGATTTCCGTAGTGCCGTTTTCAAAGATACTGGTCAGCTGTTCCGCCCGGCGCTTTTGATCCTTGTTCAGTCCGGCCGCAAAAACCGTATCACTCATCATCAGGGTAAAAAACATGGTGAAAATAAATGATGAAATCGCTGCCTTCTTCCAGAAACCTGCTTTTTTCTCCAAACTGATTTTCATACTATTACCCCTTTCTACATATTGTAATTACGGACTCAGTATACATGAAGGGTCTGCCCTTTTGTTGAAAATACATCGATTTGTCAATATTTTGAATCTTAATTACTACTCTTAATGGTCATTGATTGCGGCTTGAACCTTATCCTCTCATTTAAAAGACAGACATCATTTTCACCCCAGAGAGATTCTTGAGAGAAAAGGCTTTCCGACAAGGACTTCTCTTGTTATCATTCGTTCCAATTTTAAAAGTAATCATTGCCAATCAGCTATCGGAGAAACTGTAACTAATAGGAATTCATGTAAGTCAAAAAAAAGAATCCTTCTTTGTAAGGACTCTTCCCAATACCAAGATGTTTTTATTTAAACCATGCTTTCTTTAAATTGCTGGTAAAGTTATTATCATTAAAAGGAACATTTGCTTTACCGAAATCTGTTGTATGTAATGCATTCCTTGCGGCAGGAGTTAAATCATCCCATCCGATTAACGGTTGAGTTCCGCCTACTACATCATCGCTCATAAGTAATTCATGGTTCAGCGGCCAAGTGCTGTCATATGCAATCAAAGGATGATGACCTCTCATGTTGCTTCCACTTGGTGCTGCATTTGTGAATTTTCCGTGTCCGGAATATGCAATGGATAAAACTTTTGGATGTTGATTTGCTGGATTATCAATCCATACAACGATTCCTTCCCAGTCATGTCTGTGACCTAATTTTGGAGAGGCTTCATCTTTTGGAAAATACCAGGAATACATAATTGCCCAAACACCATTGTACCAAGCAGAACGCGAATATACTTGTCCAGTATTTTTGCTGCAATGTCCTTCAGGCGCTCCAGTAGGCTCTAAACCTCCACTTGTATTGCCTTGTGCACCGACTGCAGGAAAAGGCACGCACCCGCTATAAACCTTCAAATATGGCTGAAAACGTTTCGCCGCTTTTTGAGTAACAGTGGCAGGCGCTGCCTCTTTAAAGCCGACAACCTTGTCATGATCGATTACTGCTGCATTTGCTGTTGAAACAATGCTGACAGAAGCGAAAACGGATAAAAAGAGAGCCAAGAAAAATTGGTTCATGATTCCAACTCCTTTTGACAATATAGACAATTATTAGTTATCAAAAATTCGAGTTGAAATCAATGTCATTTTTACAAACTTCACACATTTTGTTTCAAAGTATTATTTGAATTTTTCTTATGTTTTAAATTCGGTAAATCATATTCATTTCAAAAACGTGTCCCAAACACACAATAAGCCCCATCCACTAAGGACAGAGCTTTTTGTCATTTTAGAACCTTTCAAGCACGTTTTTCGTCTGTAGCACCGCCAGCAGAAAGCATCAGAAAAGAATACTAAAACTTCTCTGCACGAAGTGTCGGTTCTTCTGCAAACAATGATGATGTGCTGTTTCCTTACTCATCTTTTTTATCTTTATCGGCATCTTCATTATCCTCAACCGGATCTTCGGGATCAGTCTCATTATCTTTTTCATCATCTTTATTGATCGTATCGTCCTCATCAACACCCGGCGCATTGTTACCATTATTATCCTGTTCGTTCTCTTCAACATCTGGAGTATTGTTATCTTGATCATTATTATTTTGATCATTATTACAGCCCATTAATATAAAAGTGGATAGACATAACGCAGTTATTATTTGCAGCCATTTTTTACTCATTTCCACCCTCCTCTCTTCTTTTTAATCCATATAAGTTTGTCCATTAAGTTCACTTTGATTCGTTCCATTCTAAATGTCTTCTTGATCAGCATATTAATTCAATCCTTTGCGAAAACTATAAACAAAGGTGCTTAGGAAGTGGTTAAGAAGAAAAATAAATAACTATTCAAAATGCAGTTAACCATGTTAAACCAAATAATGTAAGACCATTCATGCCGATATCCTGCAGCACAAAATTCTCTAAGGTTGATTTATTCCTCCCTCTTTGGTGAAGTTGTTCTCTATCTGAATATGTAGTTTCCTTATGAGTTCTTCAGGCTATAAAAAACACCCCAATCGCTAAACTCATTGTCTAACAATTGGGGCGCAATTTACGATTCATTTATAATCTTAGGATTTGCTCCATATTGATTCTCTATTGTTTCACTATCTTGGCAGTTAAAGATCAGCATAATAATAGGACCGACCACCGGAATAAAGCCTATAAATATCCACCAGCCACTTTTGCCGATATCATGCAATCTGCGGATACTGAGAGCAAGAGACGGAAGAAAAACAGCTAACTGATAAAGAAAGATCAGAATATATGCCAGTAATCCCCCGCCATATCCAATTACATATCCTACTTGAGAACCGGCATATCCTTCTGCCGCCAATGGGCCTGATGTTAATAATCCAACTAGTATTAATGATAGCAGTATTAAAATAAAACAAATGATGCCATTAAAGAGATGAAACATCCAATATTCCTTTCGCCGAGCTCTCCCTTCAAAATTGACATAGTTCTTTAAGCCATTCCAATACCATTTCATATAGTTTCCTCCATTACCGACACTGTAAATTACTGAAAAACATATCCATTATATCATAAAAATGATTAAAAATAGGGAGGGCTATAAAACTAGCCAATGGCAAAAAGACCTCATTATCAAAGAACTTGCTATACAAAAAATGAAGGCAGTCGTAAAACAAAAATGGACAAGCTGATTGTCCTCACTCCTTTAGTTCCATTCTTAGTCAACTGACAACAAAACAGGAATTAACGAAATACGCCAACATACACTTTGTATGAATGTAAACGAAGGAGTGGTTGCTTTGTATCATTACTTTTATGTTCCTGTGTTAATTCCTCACTTACCACCTGCTCATCACACGCAAAGAAATCAAGACTTTTCAGAAAGACAGCGAAGAAGAGAAATAACATTGAATGTAGATGGCTTTATACCGCCATCTTCCACCGAGGATCTCGGAGACGGCTTTTATTCTTACGCATGGACTAACCAACAGGTCATAGATCCCGGTGAATACCTTGTTTGTTATCTTGAAGGAAGAGATATAAAGGTAATAAATGGCGGGTTTACTCCACGTGATTATGCTCCAATGTATGCAATAGGCAGTTTTCCGAGGAGAAGAAACCAGTGGGTGATTACGATTCATAATCCTCTTCAAACCCAAAGAGCCATATCACTTTATCTCATTGCGAAAAGATAACACAAAACAAAAACGGCAGGAACGCCTTTATCAGCGTTTCCTGCCGTTTTTTTCGTGTATGATTCCGCCTGGGTTCGAACCAGTGGCCTCTACCTTGTCAAGGTAGGGGCTAGATGCCGTTACGAACTGACGTTTTATATTATAGGGTTTTCTGACAAGAATTTCTGATAAAACCTTTTGTTTTGACTAAAAAGTTTGTCCCCTATTCGTCCTCATCTGTTCCCAAATGGCATTACAACATACTTCGTCTATTCACTGTGAACGAATCCTTTCACCTAACTTATCTTCATAAACAGTTTATCATTTGGCTATCAAAAACAGCCCTATTAATAAATTATTAGTAAATTTGGCCATACCATATCATATAAACTTCATATATTAATATTGATTAAAATAATAGGAGGGCTTAAATTGGGTTATTATAAAAAATATAAAGAAGAGTATTACACTTGGAAAAAAACTTATTACAAAAAGTATTATGACCACGATAAGAAGCATTATGATTGCGACAAAAAGTATTATGACTGCGATAAGAAGCATTATGATTGCGACAATAAGTATTATGATTTTGATCATGACAAGAAGTATTATGATGATGATCACGATTATCATTACGATAAAAAGTATTATGATGACGATGATCATTATTATGATTTTGTCGAATCGTATAAAAAACATCACTAAATCTCTTAAACATCTATAAAAGTTTCTGCTTTATATCAAGTGATGTGAAAATAGAAAAGCTCCCTATTTTGTGGGAGCTTTTCTTAGAAAATTGAGATTTTATGTTCCTATCCAGGTTCAAATTAAACACCGCTGAACTTTTCAATGATTTTGACCCTAAAAAGAGACAGGATCAATGAATTTCTAAGCCGAAAAATCAAGTTTGCCCTTTTATTTCAAAGCCTATTGAATTGTACATCTGATGACTTCTGAATGAAAATGATGATTGTTGGCAGAATTGGACAACAATCCGCCAACACTTTACTACTTAATTACAGGTGGTTGATTCTTAACCATTGAATGTTTTTAAGGAACCTTTACTCATTCACATTGCTTTTCATTAACCATTCTACTTCCGTTAATTCTTGTTTTTGAACGTCTTTTGTGTGTTTTTTCGTGAAATGTTCTTTAACAGCTTCTTCGTTTTCCCAAATCTCCCAAAGCATTATTTTGCGTTCTGATGGTTCAAGCGGATAAGCATGGAATGTAATACACCCTTCTTCTTTGTTTGTTTCTTCCTCAAGTCTTTTGAATTCCTTCATTATTTCATTAAGGTCTTTATCACTGATGATTTTTAAGCATGCAGTTATGTAATGCACCGAAATTCCTCCTCACATCATTTTATGACTTTTCATTATAACATTTTCTTGAAAAATGCAGATGTCATTTATACATCATTAAACGACATCGATAGCCTTTTAGACCAATTTTCTATAAATTCTAAAGCAAGCTAAAGGGTCGATATCAGACGATATGGTCCTCATTTATGTTTATTCCGACCCTTTTCAGTCTAAATAGAGGGACTTTTCAAAAAAATACTCTATTAGAGGGGGTCCTTAGTGGTATAATATTAAATATATGTAAATAAAAGGAGGTATTTGATTGTCTGTTTCGGATTTAATCCCATATCATTATGTAACTACAGACATTAATCATTGGTATGTTGTAATAAAGCAGGGTCGAGTTGAGAAAGCAAAAGAAATGAAAAGAAAAGTTGAAAAAGAATTCGATATGATGGAGAAAGATGAAAAGGTTGCAGTCTATCTTCAGCTATTAAAGCTACGGCACGAAATAATGCTGTCGTATCTCGAACCTGACTCTGTTAAAAATATAGATGGTGTTTATTCTGCTCTTAAAAAGACAAGGGAGAATATGGCCCCTGAATCCCTTACGAATACAATAGAGTTCTATTATAATTTTTTTACCGGTATGTATCATTTCAGAACAAGAGATTTAGTTATTGCCTTAACATATTATCGCGAAGCCGAAAAATATCTTGATTTATTAGATGAAAACGCAAATACAGATAAGGCCGAGTTCTATTTTAAAGTATCAGAGGTCTATTACTATATGAAAGAGACTCATTTCTCAATGAATTATGCTCAGCGAGCATATTCTATATTTAAAGAGCAAAAAGATGCTCAGGGTAACCTTACATATGGCAAAGAAATGGTCCAATGTCAGTTTGTTGTCTTTGGGAACTGGCTAGATAAAATGTGTTATGAGGATGCTTTAGAAACAGCTGAAAAAGCCTTAAATGATGCTATAAAAATAGGGGAGCAACATTTAATTGGTTCAGCTCATTTTAACATGGGATTATGTTATAATAACCTTGAAGAACTTGACAATGCTGAGAAATATTTTCAAATCGCCTATGAAATTCATAAAGATCGAAAACACATTTATGAGTCCAAAGCGATTTTTAATCTGGCATATGTCAAAGCAAAGAAAAATGATTTAAAGACTGCATTAGAATTATACCAGGAAGGTCAGAAGGTTGCTGCCCGACACAACAACCAGGAAGTATCCGAGAAATTAAAACTGGTTAAAGGTCTTTATTTATCATTCGACTTACAAACACTTAGAGAAGTGTTCAAGTTCTTCGAAGAGAAAAACCTTTACGGTGATATGGAAGAATACGCTGTTGCTGATTTTTTGACCAACAAAGAAGACAGACATGATGCGGTCGATTTTTATCAAATGGCAATTGAAGCACGCAAACAAATTCAAAGGGGGAAACATTTAAATGAAAAAATGTAAAATTGCAATTTGTTTAGCGCTCTTGCTTGGCGTTGTTGGAGTATCTAGCGCTTCATACGCTCTTTCTGAGCAGTCCACTTATAAGGTCGCAGATAGAGCAGCAACTTAATATGAAATCTAAGAAATAACCCCATTTTGGACTTTACAAATGGGGTTTTTACTTTATCTTCTCAACTCAATTTTTATTCTTGGGTTTTCATTTAAATCATATACTGCATTAATAAAACCGACAACCCCTATAAAAAGTAAAAAAACCTTGCTGCGCAAGGGTTTAAGCTATGATTCCGACTGGGCTCGAACCAGCGACCTCTACCCTGTCAAGGTAGCGATTATGTTCTGACACGAACAGATGTTTTATTTCTAAACCTTATTTTATAGGGTTTTCTGACAAGTGTTTCTGATAAAAAATCTTCTGTTTTGACTAAAAATGAACAAGTTGGTCCCCAATTCGTCCCCAAGTGGAAGTTCTTATAATAACAAACAGCTACTAAGCGTGTGTACTAATGACATAAAACATTTCTTCTTTTATTTGTTTCATAAAGTTTTCATCTTTTAGATACAGAAGACCGTAAGACCCTCCTGAATTCTCTATTTTAGAAATGATATATTTAAAGTAACCTAAAGAATATATAGATTCTTTTTCATTTTCAAAAGCGAATTTAAACTGTTTAAAATTATAATCAACTAAATCATCTTTATGAGGTAATAACAGCTCGCTATGAATTTTATAAGCATATTTCAGTTGACAATAAAGTAATATTGTCATTTTATTATAGCAGTATTGGAAGGTACTATGATTAAATTTGGCTATTCTCGTTATTTCAGAGACTTCTTCAGTTATATATTTATTGCTTTCTATTACTTCTTTATTTTCAATAATCTCCTGTAATATATCAATTAAAAACTTATTGCTATGAAAATTTGTAACAAAAAACTTTATCAAAAAACCTACACCCTGATAATAAGAAGATTCGACACATTTTGTTATAAGCTGAAAAATCATATAAATGATTGCTTTCTCAGTGTTATTAGCATTCTCCTGAAAATTTTGGTTATGAGAAACAATCTTAAATTTGTTTTTCTTATTACTACGCTGCTTTGATGAAAAATCATTTTTATTGTTTACTTTAAGCATAGAATAAACCAATAAATTTATATTATTTAAATCTTTCTGTTCAATGCACCGCATAAGTAAGCCTTCGTATATTAGTAATGAACTATTATTTTGTTCGTTACCTTTAATTGAAAGAGAATATTCCTCTAAGTTTTGAATAACAAACTTCAAGCGATCTGAATGATTCTCTAAAACTAAATACATTATTTCATGTAAATTTGTTGCATAAACTTTCTTTAAACCGTCTTTATGAATATTTTTAGGTGTAAGTGCATTTAAAATATCTAAAGATGTTTGCAAATCAGATAATCTATTCTCTTTAAGCAAAAAATATATTAAATCTGAATGACTTCTTATTAGAATTTTATACAGAGAATCGAATTTTTCTTTATCATTATTATAAATCATGTCTATTGCAACTTCTTGTAGAAAAAGGTTTGATTCTTCTTCGCCATCGGTGAAATCTAATAAAATTCTTTTCCAATCATTAATTCTTTCTTTATACAACTTACTCATATTTTTCTCAAGTAATA
>NZ_NSDH01000021.1:0-50146 GCF_002289525.1 Bacillus sp. 7705b
TTTATACAACTTACTCATATTTTTCTCAAGTAATAACTTTAATGTTTGATAAAAGGTCTCTAGGCTGTTTTCTAAAATAATATGCGCTTCATCTCTAGACTTAAAGGATAATAGTAAAAACAATCCTCTTATATCTTCTAATAAATTATGAGTAAATTTTTTTAACACTAAATTATCTAAAATATTCTTAAAAGTGAAAAATGATATAAAAAGGCACAGTGCAGTTGTGCTTATATATATGGACAACCTCACAAAGAAACTTATAGTATTTGATTCAGAAAGCAACAATGCCCATCCATACATTGAATCGCATAGCAGAATAATTATCAAAAGAAAAAGAGGGTTACTATTAGATATACTGTTACTACTTACAGCGAAAGAGTTTCTCATTCGATAAGAGAAAAAGAAAACAGTGAGACAAAGTGACAGCAGAAAGGTAATAAAGCTATTTATTAATTTAAGAAAAGCTATAGTAAAAGAGTTAGAAAAAGGTCCAATGTGTAAAGAATATATCTTGTTTAAGCTATCGATAAAAGACGGAAAGAGGTTATTTATAAAAAAATGTTTTACAATAAATGATTCAGGAGTTACAAAATAAAGTAAGCTGAAAATGAAAATGCTAAAAAATGTAATGGTTAATTTATTCTGTAATCCGTTAATTATGTCTTGGCTTGTATCAGATGACCACTTTAATTTCTGAATCAGTTTTAGACGATAATCCTTTTCTTCTTGTGTTTCATGCGTTTCAAAGACTCCTTTGGATTTCTTAATATCTAAATATTGATATTTCAAACGATTATATTTATTAGAAAAATTAAAGACTGAAGTATTAACAATTAAATGCACAACAATATAATAAATGAATGCCACTAGAAAAATGATTAAACCAACCACTGAAGCTTCTCCTTAACAATAAATTTAAAAATGCAAAATAAAAGAGAGAAAAAATTTCTCCCTTTACCCATCCAGCCTTTTTGCATAATAGGCCCTCATCTTCTCTGGTGTTATTATATTGTTAGATAGATCAAAGTCTCCAACTTCTTCTCTTGCATCTATCCATGGCGCCTCTGAATGTGTTAACGCCTCTAAATACTTACCATCATATGCTCCATAATTATCCCATACCAATTCTAGTATTTCTTCCTGATCTGCATTAAGAGTTGGAGGCTCGATTCCATCTAGAATTATTTGTTTATATCCCCATTCTCTAAATTCAGTATAAAGTTCTCTACACACAGGACCATGAACCCAAGCTTCTATTTGCTCTTTAAATAGTCTTTCACCTGTAAGTGTGTAATACCATGCCTGGGCATAATATACAAGTTTCTGTAATTTTAAGTGGGTGATTGAATAATCTGTGTTAGGAACACTTTTATTTAAAAAATATTTCGCGACCTGGAGTGCATTTAACATTTTTATGACTCCCCTTTCTGCCGTTCAGATACTTTCATATGAACTCCTTCTTCAAAAAACAATACTTTTATTTTTCCAAGAAGCAACTCATTTAAAACCATATTCATTCTCTATTAGAGAATGGTATCTAATATGATTATCGCTAAGCTATAAACACATGTCAATAGCTTATAAAGAACCTAAATCTAATTACCCATTACTTTAAGACTATTTTTTATTATTTTCAATAAAGATGATTAGTTATTTTTGACTAAAATCGTAGTTTTTTTGCAATTCACAGGTGAATCAATGAGTTTTTTAGGCTGAAATATCTAAGGTCTAAAGGATCATTTTCGATATTAGGAAAAAAAAGTGAAAAAAACACCGTTCCCAGTGTTAATATTTGGTTGTACAATTTAAATTCGAAAGGATATGAACATGAAAGTATTTGAAGCCAAATCATTGCTTTCTGAAGCAGATAAACGTGCAAAAGAATACAAGGAATTAAGAAGTCAGATGGTCAATCTAAAAAATGCCTTCAAATCCGTAGCTGATTTAGATGACAGTGAGTTTTCAGGCAAAGGTGCCGATAACATTAAAGCATTTTATCTAGATCATGCAGGTGTGGCTGACAATTGGATTGATCTAATTGATATGAAAATTGCTTTTTTGACAAGCATTTCAGGCGCTATAGAGGACGCCAGCTTATCTGATGCATATATAGAAGAATCCTTCTTAGAACATGAGCTGGCTAATGCTTACACAAAATCAAAAGCCATTATGTCTGAACAAAAGAAAGCGATGAAAGATATCTTACATGATATCGACGATATTCTTCCGCTTGATTTGTTCTCGACAGAAACCTTTAAAGACGAACTCGCCAATGCGGAGAACCAACGCAAAAAAACAGTCAATAAAGTAGGCAGCGTTGACGAAGCACTTGTTTCTGAATATGCTCAGTCAGAGCCAAACGAGCAATTCATCAAGAAAGACTTTCAAAAGCTTGAGGAATCCACAGGCAAGGGCAAAAATGCCACGCCTCTTCACTACAATGCCAAAGCGTATAGAGAAAGTGACATACATAAGAAAAAGGCCGATATTGAAAAACGTACTGAAGCTTATTTGAAGATCAAGAAAGATGAAGCGAAAGAACGAGAAATCAAAGATTTAAAGAAGAAGCTAGCTGACGGAGTCACGGATCCGGATGAATACTTAGAAATTGCCAAGAAGGTCGGCTATAAAAATCTTACCCCTGAACAGCTTGAATTTGTTTCATTTCTTGAACAGCGTAAAGCTTTCATGGATAACGGAAAAGAAGTGTTGCAAGTCATAGGCGATGGCGCCAAAGGTGCAATTGTTGCTGTATACGATCTTGCCAAGGATACCGGTGAAGGAGCCATTCAATTTGGATGGAATATCGGTTGGACAATTGACAACTTAAACAAGGATCCTCAAAAAGTGTTGGATACAGTTCTGGAATACGACTATCAAGCTGCCTTTCAAAGTATGGTTGACACATTGAAGGATGATTGGGACAAAAAAATGATTCACGGGGATGCATATACACGGATGCATTATGTTACTTATTTGGGCGGAAGTCTTCTGTTATTGAAAGGTGGAAAGTCCTCTGTCTCTTCAGGCTCGAAGGATCTTGCTAAAGTTGGAAAAGCAGCTAGTGAAAAGATTAAGAATGGCAATCCATCTGTCAAACCTTATGTTAATCGATATACTCCTGCATTAGAAGGGATTCTACAAGACGTCGGGAATACTATTAACGTTAAAAATACACCGCTTTTAAAAAGATTAGTTCAATCAAAGGATGATTTGTTTACTAAAGCCGCACCATATACTTACAGAGATGAATACGGAAACCTCAAAACAGTTAACTTGAAAATGGGTCATCTTAAAAACGAAAAACATCCTAAAACTGGAGTTCCATATGATAAAGACGGTTTCCCAATTTTCAAAGCAAAATTTGATACGAAGATTGACTCTAATCTTTATAAGGAAAGCGATTATTTACAATTTAAAGATGCAACATTAAAATTAAAAGAAGAAATTGAAACGAATCCTTTACTTAGAAATCAATTCAATGACCTTCAAATCGAGATGATAAAAGCAGGCGAAACACCGGATGGTTATACTTGGCATCATCACCAAGAACCAGGGAGGATGCAATTAGTTGACCAAAAGGTGCATCGGAAAACAGGCCATACAGGAGGCCGACACCTTTGGGGTGGAGGAAGTAAGAACAGATAGGAGTTGGTCAATATGACAGAGTGGAGATTTGCCGAAGAGCCCATTGGGGAAACAACAGTTAAAAAAATCGAAAAGGCATTAGATATTAAGTTTCCAAACGACTACATTTCAACTATATTAAACAACAATGGGGCACGTCCAAGTAAAAAGATATTTGACTTTGAATATACAAAAGGTGCTGTATTTAATAGATTACATGGTTTAACTGAGGATAGTTCAAGTTTTATTTTAGAGGTCTTAGAAGATTACCAAGATGGAAGAATGCTTCTAGGGATAGTTCCTTTTGCTTGTGATCCTTTCGGTAACGAAATCTGCTTCGATTATCGTCAGAATAAAGAGAATCCGTCCGTGGTTTTCTGGGATCATGAAATTGCACATGAAGATCCTGATAAAGCTTTGAGTCATATATGTGATTCGTTTACCGAGTTAGTAGATAAGCTCTACGAGGAGTAATGAACGGAAAATGTAAACTAAGAATAAATAAAAAGAGCCATTCTCCTTCTTTTTGAGGAGAATGGCTCTTTTTATTAAAAATGGCAACAATTAAAACCAACAAATAACCAATATAAAAAGGCCCCTTTTAAGGAAGAGGCCTTCTATTGTTAATTTTGTGCTTAATGCTTGATATTTTATACAAACGACTTGACTGCACTTTCTTCAGATATTGATTCTGCCATTTTATTAACTGCATTTACTGCTGCTTGTGCATCAACCCTACCGTACCCATATCTACTATCCCACGCTCCAATTGAAGCGTTCTTTCTTGCGGTTTGTTTCAAAATTTCCCTTATTTGATCTATTTTAAGTTTTAGATTATTGGCTTTAGCTTCAGCCAACATAAGTGCAATTACCCCTGTTACTGCGGGTGCTGCCATACTTGTACCTGACTTTTCAACTGTTTCAGTACAATCAGTTGCACAATTTCTTGAGCCTGCTGCTAAAACACCATGACCTGGTGCAGATATCTCTGGCTTCTGCCGCCCATCCCTTGTCGGTCCAGCGCTTGAGAAAAAGGAGATAGGGGTTCCGGAAGTTTTTGCGTCGTATGATCCAACAACAATACTTTTATGACCGGTACAAATAGATCCTATCGTATAAGAATTGTCATTAGGTGGTGAAAATGTCGATTGTTTTCGATGAATTATTATTCTTGGATCTCGAGGATCGCGTATATTATCATCTCTCTCAATCCACGCATGAAATTTCCCATTTATGACTCTAACACCATGAATGCGGATAGTCCATATTCCAATACTTAAGTTTGAGCAAAAAATCATTGCATGATTATCACCGTTATTTTGATTTTTAACTTGAACAGCATATATTTGATGTGTATTAACTGGATCATCTTCTAATCCTACTTTGCCAACGCTTTGACCATCTGGATTAATAATCTCGATACGAAATTCATCTTTTTCATCGTACCATATTTCAAGTTCGTTAGTAGTTGTATCAGTTTCATGTATTTCCCAATGGAGATCATAGTGACTTCCTCCTGCTACAGAACCTGAAGCATGGATATTATCATCATAAGAATTACTTGCAGCTATTACTACTGCACGATTCGGTTTCTCTGTTACTAAACCATCAATTCCTACTTCTACAAGCTTTGTTCCATCGTGAGGTCCACCATTTGTACCCAGACTAATGTTAATTACACAAGGATGATCTTTTGCTTGTTCGAATACAAAGCTAATCGCATCCATTAAATTTCTAGAATCACCAAAATCATGTAATTCATCGACATCCCAGTATGCGGGATCAACAAAAATTAAGTCTGCATTTGGGGCCACTCCTTTTACATTGGTACCCAGACCGTTACCCGCAGCTATATCCATAACATGGGTACCATGTTCTTCTAAACCAACTTTATATCCTAAAGTTTTATATGGATCGTTAGTCAAAAGTGCTTTATTGATATCCTCTTTATCGTAACTTTTATTACGACTTTGATCCCTTAAAGTAATCAACCTAGAAGTGCCATCTTCGTGCCGAAAATTTTCATGAACAAAGTCACATCCATGATCAATTATTCCTACGATTACTCCTTCTCCCCCATTTGTATCTGTTCCAAGAAGGTCTGGGATTTTAATTTCTCTCGTTGTATCCTTTAGTAATGGCCTTAAACGCTGCGCTCCCTCTAAACTCAATACAACTGATGATTCATAAACTTTCGGCAATTTTGATATAGCAATATCTGCTGTTACAATTCGCCCTGATTTATCAGGTGCCATTGTGATATTGTTTACATTATGAACGCCAGACATTTCACTGAATTTTTCAATATCAGCCACTTTTGCAATAACGGGAACTAATTCATCTACTTCTTCATTGGCTGCCTCCTCTGATGATACTCTTCTTTCTTGGCTTAAATTGTTCGCAATGGCTTTTTGAAGGCGCGGATCAAGATTTTCCGGAATTTTATTTACAGTCATTTTTTTACCTCATTTAAAATTTATTCGTGCTTAGTTTGTAATAATGAATAAGAAATACAACTGTAAATAAAAGTTAAATTTAAACGAAATAAAAAGTCAAATTAAGTAGAGACTATCATTAAAAATAATAAAAAGGTGATTATAATGAGTGAAGAATACTTAGGATTTATTCACAACAATGAGTTTTATGAAATTGTGGTAAATAAAAATCCAACAAAATTTCTGGAAAATTTATATGCAAAAGTAGCAAGACTTCCTCTTGCATTAAATTATTCAGAAAACGAAGATCGAAATATTGTGATAATTTCATATGAGAAAAATAGTAATGGTGTAAAGCCTGTAATAAAGAACAAATCCGGTACCTTACCAAAAGAAACCATTGAAATATTATTAGAACACAGCAAAGATAACCCAGGTTCTTTTCTACCTTCTTCTATTGGAGGTTCAGTTAATTATCGTGATTAAACAAAGCCTGTCTCATTTTGAGACAGGCTTTGTAATTCAATTTTTAAAACTCGAAATTTGTCACAACTTTAAACCCTTTTCCTTCTCCTTCTGGTTTTAAAACAACCATTCCTAGATAAGGAAGGCTAGAAATGACATTGCCAAACGTAAAATGATGACCGACAACAACACTATTTGTATCATCTTCAGGGATTGATTCAAAGATGTTTGCCAAAGCCTTCTTTAGATTCTTTTGATTATCTCCAACTGGTTGATCTACAAAAAGAGCATCCATCCAATACAATGCATCGTTAACTTTTCTTTCTATACCTTCAAATGCAATTTCTGCAGTTTCTTGAGTCCGTCTAGCTGGACTTGTCCAAATTGGTGAATTAAGAATAATCTTTTTTTCTTGAAACAATAGCTTGAGTGACTCAGCTTTTTTCTTTCCTTCATTACTAAGCCCAGGATCACCCGATTTTTCAGCGGGCTCAGCATGACGAAAATAAAGCACATGCCCACCCTTTTGTAAAATTTCTAACAATTTATCTTTATCTACATTGCTACCGAAAAAATCTGTCATGACAAATACCCTTTCTTATATAATTAAGGACTATCAAGGGTTATAATTTCCCAAACTATACTATTATATTCATTAATAAGCTAAAGATATGTTGTAGAAGATGACTCAATTCGATGAATGCTGGGTTGCTATCATTCCTTTGATTAAATACAGAATTATGTTGTACAGATAAAAGAGGGTTCCCTATTACTAAAAATGAGTTTGCTTATTAAAAAAGAGAAGGTTTTTTCTTACTTCAATACAATACCGCTTCAAGTTTCACTTTAGCTTTCGGACCATAGATGCCATCGGCAAAAGTAAATCATGTCAATCCAAATTAACTTAATAAACAAGATATCCGCTCTCAAAATGAGAGGGGATATCTTGTTTGGTTAAGAATTAGTCTTTATTCAAATCAAGCAGACCATTTCCCTCGATCCTTTTATCATGTCCAAGAGATTTCGTTCGCTTTATAAGTTGTGCATAAATTTCTGGTTCTGTAAGGGTCCGTTCGAATTCTTTTTCACATTTATTGATTATAAGTGCAGCACCCCCTGCAACATGAGGAGAAGCCATTGAAGTCCCTGAAATCTCTGCAAGACTTCCACCAGGAATTGTAGACATAATGTTAACACCTGGTGCAACTAAATCAATCTCTAAATTAGTGTTTGTAAAACAAGGCCACTTACCTTCCAAATCCACAGCACCTACTTCAACAACCTCTGGATAAGCACCTGGGTAGGAAAATTCATTTTTAATTGGAGAACAATCTCCCTCATCACTGATATCTCCTTCGTTTCCAGCAGCACATACAATAAGAATATCTTCCTTTACTGCCTCTTTAATAATATCATGCAATTGCGGATCATCTTGAGGACCTCCTAATGACATGTTAATAATTCGAATTCTCTCTTGATTTGGTCCTCTCCATTTAATACAGTGTTTAATAGCTTTTATTAAATCTTCATTAAAAGCTACAACCATCCCCTTGCTATTTTTTTTAAAAACTCTTCCAATAAAAAGACTTACCTCTGGAGCTACCCCAACTACGTCCTTATTATTAATTGTGGCTCCTACCGTGCCCGCAACGTGTGTACCGTGCAGGTCAATATCAGAAAAATCATCTGGATCACCTTGATCAGTAAAGTTCTTACCTGCTATAATCCTATCCTTTAAATCAGTATGGTTGGAGTCACAACCAGTATCTAAAATTGCTACAACTACTCCTGCTCCCTTATCACTCACATCCCAGATCTCTGGAGCTTTAATCATTTTAACTCCTGCTGGAATTTCTTTCACATCTTCAACAATTGATTCAACAGTATATGGAATAAGACGAAAATCCGCCAAAAAATCACTCCTTAAATTGTTTTCAAGATATGTATGCCCTTTTCGATTTAACCTGATACTTATTAATTGATTTCTTATTATTTTGTTTTTTATATGGAATGAATAACTAAGAATTAAAATACAAAAGCTTTGAAAAAAGGAGGAAGGACATGAACTTTAAAATAAAAAACACTCTAATACTATTTACAATAATCACCTTTCTATCTGCTTGTAATATGGACAGAAATACTGAAGGAAATCAATCTCAAGAAAACCTAAATAGCCAAGCTCTTCATAATACTAAAAATATTGCGTACAGAAATGAAAATAAAGATGAAGACAGTAGCATTCAGGAGAACTACTATAAGGATGTTCAGGGGAAAACTGGTGAAGATTTAAAAATTATATTAAATCGAATCATAAGTAATCAAAAAACGATTACTTATAATGAAGTATGGGATGCTCTAAAAAAAACTGATGAAGATCCCAAAAACAAAAATAATGTTATACTTTTTTATGCTGGACGCTCTCAATCTAAAAATTCAAATGGCACTTGTAATGACTGTTGGAATCGTGAACATGTTTGGGCACAGTCCCATTTTAATCATGATAAACAAATTAGAACAGATTTACACAACCTAAAACCTGAAGATGTTTCAATCAATAGAGATAGAAGTGCTCTCGACTTTGATACAGGGAGTCAAGGTGATGGTACTTGTAACGGAATCAAACATAATGAAGCACCAGATACTTGTTATAAAACTTCAGGCTGGTGGGAACCACGAGATGAAATTAAAGGGGATGTAGCACGTATGTTATTCTATATGGACGTACGCTACGATAAATCACTTGATTTAAAATTAGTGGATGCTATTAAAACCCAATCACCTCACCAAGGTAAACTAAGTACGTTAATTAAATGGCACAACGAAGATCCTGTTGACTCTTTTGAAAGAAGAAGAAACAACATTATTTATAGAGAATTCCAACATAATCGAAACCCATTTATTGATCACCCAGAATGGGTAGAAGAGATATTTGGAAATAGATGAGGAAATTAATCTTTAGTTTGCTCTTAGGATCGGCTCTTTTTCAACTTTGAATAAAATAAAAACCCTTCTCTAAAAGAGAAGGGTTTTTTCTTACTTTAGTAATACTTCAAGTTTCGTTTTCGTATCAGGTCCATAAATCCCGTCTTGAGTAAGACCATACATTGACTGGAATCGTCTGACGGCATCAGCTGTTTTCGGCCCATAATAGCTATCAATCCCGAAGTTTTTAGCTTTTTTATCCGGATAAAAATGCAGTGCCGCCAGTGCTGTTTGAATCTGCTTAACAGCATCACTATGCGTCAATGGGCTTCTTACTTTAAAGATGCCAGAAGGCAGATTAAAAGATGTTTTCTTTTTGCATGAGCTTGATTTTTTCACCGTTTTGGATGAAGTTGTTTTCTTGCTGGATGATTTGCCGCCAAGTGCTTTTAATTCAGCATCAATCGCCGCTTTAACTTCATTCCAACGTCCCTCGTCTAAAATACGGTGCGGGCAATACTTGCCGCTCCAATCTTGGTGCTTCCGCACACGATCAATACCCCATCCGCGTTCTTTAAGAATCTGCGCCACAAACTTGATAGCCAACTTTTCAGCAGCTCTGTATCTAGGCCCTCCTGACTTGCTGTAGCAGATTTCAACACCGATAGACTTACGGTTCCCGGTACCGTTTGTGCCGTCTCCTGTATGCCATGCATTGCGATCTGTTGGAATGCCCTGCCTTACCTCTTTGTCATCAACGGCAAAGTGAAAGCTCGTTGAACTGGTGTTTCCAATCATGTAGCTGACTTCGTTCGCAGCTGATGCATCATTGTAAGTGTTGTGGATGGTGATATATTCAGCGTCCATATAATTAGGGCATTTCAAGCCGTATTTTGATGTTGAAACAAGGTTCTTTTTCACTGCGATTGTCATAAATGATCTCTCCTATTCTATTTTTCAAATAAAAAGAGCTACTGGATTATCCAGCAGCCTGTTCGTCTTTTTCTTTTGTTTGTTCGTTGTCGTTTTCGATTACATGCAGCCGCTCCGTAATGGTAGCCGGAATCTTAACGCCGATCTGTGCTAGGTTCTCTGTAATCGACAGTCCTTCATTTGCGATATAAAAAAGAACGGTTCCAAATGTGAGAACACCGTTCAGGTTAAGAATTGTATCTACTATATTTGCCACAATGACCACTAGAAAACTGAGCATTTTCCGGACATACCCGAACCAAGCGCTCCGGCTTCGTAGCTTTTTGAATTTCCATGCCTTGATTACACCTGTTATAACGTCGATAATGCTGAGAACTAGTAGTAAATCTAGGTATTTCACACCTCCAAACAGGTAAACCCTCGCTAAATCTAATGTTTCAAAATTAATAAACACAGTCGTTTCCTCCATTTCTTTGATCACCTCCTTAGAGGCAAAATAAAAAAGCCCTTATTGACTGGCTTCTGTCGTTTCCTCATATGTCTGACCTGTTACCTCGTGGTATTGGTCATGTGTAATGTATTTTGCTTGAACACCTTCTTTCATGTCCTCAACGGAACAATCGTTAAATGCCATAGCCTGCTTTACCATAGATGTTGTAGCCCATTTGTAGAACAACGCAAATACCCAGAAATTAAGATTCACTTGTCATTCCTCCCTTTAAACTCAGTACGTCTAATTTTAAAACTGCCATTTGTTCACCAAGAGATTGATTCAAGGCCTCTGCTTCTTTCCTTGCCAGCACTTCCGCTGTCAACTGTACACCTAAAGCATTCTGAGCCTGCTCAGCTTGTTTTCTTGCGAGCTTTTCGTCCGCCAGCTGCTGCCCGAGGGTTGCAAGCTGATCAGTAATAGGATTGGATTCAGGAATACTACCTTGTTTTAGTTCCTCTTTATACTCTTCATCAGCAGTTTCAACCCATGCTTGTTTTTTTTCATCAAATAAAGGTCTCCACATACCCTCCCCGTTTATTTCTGGAGGAATATCAGTAGCATTCGCAGGGATAATATACCTTCCTGTCTCCCTATCAAGGTGTAACTCAACCGGCCTTCCTAAATAGATTTTATCCTCATCATATGGGTATATTAATTTCATGCCTCTCCCTCCTTTCTTTAGGTTAGAGGTACAACTAAATCTATATAATATCCATTTACCTTTGACTCAGTAGTTGCCATTATACCTGTTAGTTTCATATCACCAGATGCATATATAATAATCTTGCTATAACCGGTCGTGCCGCTGGTTGCAACCATTTTGACAATCCCTTTTTTCGGGGCGCTTGAAGACGGGATACTCGCAAAAACTACCTCTCTATCAGTAAGAACGTGACCATTAAGATGCAACGTGTTTCCAACTTTACGGTATTGTAAAGGTCTATCACCTGAAGTTGCCCCGTTTTTGTATGGAACATTTACCCACGGCGTCTCTATAAAATCTAAATCTGTAACAACCTCTCTCCACCCCGTGAATTCTCCTTCTTTATGCTTTGTTCCAATCCATGTACGGTTATCATAGGATCTTGTTGCTACAATTTTCTTTAACCCTTGAGGTGGGGCAAGGTCAGCCGGAACATCTGTAATATCATAATAGTACCAGGCAGCATCATCATCCCCTGGATGATTCACAACACCTGCCCCAAAATAAAAGCCAGTCGGATAATCAAAAAGGTTTTGTCCTTTAGTTATTTTTATTCGCTGACCGGTTTGGGTTGTCAGTGGATAGAGTTGTCCATTATTCCACTTGTTCTTATCTTCTTTCGTTACATGAATGTCTGTTTTATTTTCATGAGTATTGACCTTTGCTTGGGCTCCTGCGGAATATTCAATCTCCATCCAAGGTGTCCAGTTTTCTGATCCACTCACCTTATTTCTTATGAATTTCCGCCGATTATCAGGTATAGAGGTTGTTGCACTGGTATATGCTGTGAACTCCTGATATGGATATGTGCCGTAGTTGTAAACCAATAAATAACCATTGCTATTCACAGGGGCATTCAGTGCAGTTGAAACTGAAGTCATATAATAAAACCCTGTTTCAATAACAGTATTGAAATCTACGCCTGACAAGTATTTCATCAAACCATTGTCTTGTGTTAATTTTGATAACTGAGCCGCATTCCACTTGGTCCGCTCTGCATCAGAAATATGTCGAATCTGGTTATAGTTATGTGCATCAAACTCCGTTTTGGTTGCCTGTTTGTCATTTGTAACATTACCGAGCCCGACTTGATCTTTTGTCACCCCATGAGGGTTGCTTTTATCATTAATGTGTTGATCAGTATACGTTTTTGCATTTTTTTCGGCTGTATCAGCTTTGTTTTGCGCCCCTGTAGTCGTTTCCTTCGCATTCCAATTTGAACGCTCTGTGGCCGTGATATGGCGTGTGGAATCTGTATTGTGTGCGTTGAATTCTGTTTTTGTTGCTTGCTGCACGTTGTCTACGTTTCCTAAACCTACTTGGGCCTTTGTGACTTGGTTGGGGTTATCCCTACGTGCAGCAAATTCATCTGTATAAGCTTTTGCTGTTTTTAAAGCAGTAGAAACGTCATCCTGCGTTGCTCCGATCTCTTGCAATTCCTTTAGTGCATGATAGGCCGTATACTGATACCAGTTGAACCAATCCGCAGGGGGATGATCCATTGGTTTGTATCCTTCATCAATGGAGGACTGCGGGGGCCTCTGCCCGGCGTTCCCCCATTCAGGCAATTCTTTTGTAAAAGGCATAAACATCACTCCTTAAATCGGTAAAGGGTAATCATCTTCAGGCTGAAAGATTCCGCCGAGTGTTCCCCCATCTGTCCCGTCTGTTGAAAATCCATATTGACTTGTTTCTATAGAGTTAGCAGAGGACGAAAAACGAAAGGTGCCGTTTAAATCTACATAAGCCACCCGTACGCCTGCAGCTACTGTTTTTTGAACGATATTCGAAAACTGTGTTGCACTCATTCCAACTTTGCTCAAAGCCTCAATGGGTGCCTTTTTTACAATAATGGCAGCCGGTTCATCTTCATTGTTTTCCTTGCTGCTGACAATGTGTATTTCACTTGGCTTGCAGTTCAGTGTTTTGGCTAAAGCTTCAATGATCCGGTTTGTGGTGCCATCTGAAACATTTCTGGCAACCTTGCCTCGAATAAGCACACGATAAATTTCATCAGTGGCACGGCCTCTATCCTGCGACACGTTGTCACCAAGTAGATCCAGAGCCTTTCCTTTTGCCGCATCAATATCCCGCCAGTTCTCAGCTGTGGTCAGCGCGCTTTTAAGTGCTGTCAGCTGTTCATCGACAATTAAAAAAAGCTTACCGATATTGCTCTTTTCATCTTTCAAAAAGGCATCGGTCAGCTTCCCTATTAAGTCTTTAATCATATGAGATTCACCACGATTTCATCAAAATGTACCTGGGCAACCTCTTTAGGTTCAATTTCAATGTTTGACTGTGAAAGGTTTGTCGCATCTTTCCCCATCCTGATTGTTACATCAGAGACACCATCTACTTGATATACCGCGTTGAACAACTGCGACAATATAACATCATCGCCCATTTGTGAGCCAGTATAGTAAGAGCCGTTTGCATCAACTCCCCCGATTTTATAAACGAGGTTGTTTTTGATCTGACTTACTCCATCAATAGGGAAAGAAGCATTTGTTTTTAAATCCAGCTGCAGATATATTTTGACTTCCCTTGCAAAATCAAATTTGACGGCATGGTCAAGTCCGCTGGCGTCAGTTATGGTGACAACTTGCTCCCCGACCGTTTCAATTCCTGCAGCAACACTGTCAAACAGTGCTTGCGCAACATCATCTTTTGTACCGCCCAGAACATAAGCATGAATACTTTTTGGTGGGTTGCCGTCCGCATCTGTCTGCATGGTATTGTTGGCAACAATATTCGCTGAACGGACGCCCGACACGTTTAGCAGGGCTGAAATAATACCGCCATTTGTAGATGCTGAACTGCCCTCAACTGATTTCTTTATTCGTGCCCGGAATTCCGAATCTGTTTCCTCGTCGGCACCGCCTGCCGATGGTTCCGGATTTGTAACTGAATACACGCCCTCTGAGGGCTCTGCCTGAACGGTAATGGTATTTGCCGCAACATTGTTTATAACGCCCTTAGAAAGCGAGACAGCCGTCCCTGAGCCTGTTCCATTCTCCTCAATTACAACGTCTTCAATCAATTCAAAATAAATGCCTGATTCCGTTGTAAACTGTGTTTGTTCTTCAATTACGATGCCGGGTTCTCCGGTAAATGACAGTGTCACAACTGACTCCGCGGCTGGCTCCCGGGTGATTCCCGAGTTGCTGCCAAGACGATCGAGCTGCACGCCCTCAGACTTACTGACAAAGCCGCTGTTATAAACCCTTTCTGCAATGTCCCACAAGCCGGCCAGAAACCAAGCAAAGATACGAATAATAATTCCTAATGGCGTTTTACTGGATGTGTTTACATCCTCCCCGAATTGTTCCCGAGCCCGGTCCTCCATACTATCAACAAGCTCGGAATAGGTTTGCCGTTGAAAGCCCGTTTCATCAAGCAAGATCAACACCCCCTATCTCAATTGTTTCTTCATCCTCTTTTGTCATTTTCACATGCACTGCAAGACTGCGAGACTCTTTATCCATTAAAAAGTTCACCGATTCCACACTGGCAATACGCTCTTCTTGAGAAATGGCATTTATAATGTCATATTGCGCCTCTTCTTGATCAAACTGCTTTTTTAAAATGTTGCTGCGATCAAGGCCGACATGTTCATCAAGCTCAAACTCTCCTAAACTTGTTCTAAGGATCATTTCTACTGATTGAGCCAGCTCAGCATCACCCTCAACCATTTGTAACTCACCATTTTCAAAACAAAGATCCCCGTCTTTAAGCTTGAGAGTTTTCATCCTTCCCACACTCCTATGACAACTGGATCGTTTATACTGTGTGTGCGCCTCGAATCAGGATCAAAGGTTTTATTGCCGTCCAGGTTATCCAGTGAACGTTCAGCAAATGAAACAAACACGCAGGACCCAACTTTAATATCAGCTTCAACGTGTTTCAAAACAGGCGCATGCTCGATTAAAGGGTATTCATGTAGATACTCACCATCATTGGTTTGAAACAGCAATTTCAGATCGGCAGTGTGTTTATCAGCATTGTAATTTACAACCCGTGCTGGAGCCGTTGTATGGATTGATTGTTTTATCCGCTGTTCGAATCCGTCAAAGAACTTTGTCGCTTTACTCATTAAATCACCCTACATTCTGTGAAAAAGTCTTTACCGTCAAAGGAATGAGAGCCATCTTTCACACGATATTTTCCTTTCGCTGTCTTGCTGTTTATTTCTATGATTGAAGCAACTGCGATACGATGCTGCAAAAGGCACTTCACCTTGTACCCTTTGAGATCATCTTCCTCAAATTGTTCTGGCGTTTCCACCAGTCCTGTTGCTTCTTCGAGCTTGAAACGTTCGTCATCCCCTTGACTGAGTGGCCGAATAACAGGACGGCCGCGCCGATAATACATGACTGCCCCAGCATCATGAATGACCTCTTCAAGATTGTTTTCAATCAATCCGGTGACACGATAGCCTTTTTTATAAACTTTATTTTTTGGCAGAATGATATTTTTCACTTTAATACCGAGCACACGCAGAAGCTTATCGACAATTTGCCTTGAGGTTGTGCCAGCCTTGAACGTGATTTTCATGTATCTCTTACGGTATCTGACCTCTGTTCGAGTGCCATAATTTCGGACCGTTTTATATGTCCGGCCGTTCTTGTCTTTTTTATAAGTCACCACAGGCTTTGCGAGCTTGTACCGCTTTTTCACGTAATATTTTTCAGCAGGATCAGCGTTTTCAGTGGTCACTTTCATATGGGTGTAATCATCGCCATCTTTTGAATAGATGGCCGTTACCTTATTCAAACCGTCCCAATTATTCAGCACCTTGGTAACTTTACCGATAGTTAAAACACCGTAATCGTCTTTATAACCAGCTTGAACAGTGATAGTGCTGCCTTTTTTAATTTTGCTGATTGAATCTTTGCTTAGGTTGTATATTTCAACCTTTGTTTCATTCGGTTTGAAGTCATCATCAAACGGGACCTCAAAATGAATCTCTAAGTCCTTATAATCGAAAGTGGTTTGTGAACTGCCGTTATCTATCGTGACCTTAACGACGCGCCCAAACAGCATTTTATTCGTCGCCATCGTCTTCCTCCTCCGCATCGTCCGAGACATCATCAATATAAAGAAACACGGTTTGCATAAAATTCTCGTATGTAACCCGTGTTTCTGTATTCGATTCATCCATAGGGATTAAGGAGGGTGCCGGAAGCTTCTCGTTTACAATGTCTTCCCACAAAGGGACGTTCAAAATCAATTTTTCACCCAGCACGATTGGTTCCATGTCCTGATCGTATAAATCAAGCGAGAAACTATCGTCTGTCTGGTTGTAATTGATACGCAAAATGAACGTGTCATCTGCTAAATCAAATTCAAACTGCTGAGGTATGTCCTCTTTGTCAAAAGGAATGTAATCTCTTGATGCCATGCCTTTCCCTCCTTCATCTGATCCTCATTTTGACCCCTATCGGAATTCTTCGGTCCGGCCACGGATTCAGCCGACGCAAAGCATTTACTGTGCTGCCGTATTTACGAGCGCAGCCCCAATAAGTGTCACCCTTCTTGACCTTGTGGTATAGCTTGTTAGATTTTTTTGTTTTCTTCTTGCTGGCTTTCTTCTTTTTCCCGGCTGTTTTCACTTTCTTTTTGACCCACGGGCTTTTTGCAATACGGATTTCTTGCAACTCAATTGAAATAGCAAAACCGTTTGTGTAATCGCCTGTGTCGCGATCTATCTTTGTGATGATCACATTTTTAGCAACCTTACGCCCGGTATAAGTCAAAAGAGTTCCAGCATAAGCCTGCTTTTTCAGATATTCATAATCACTATTTGCTGTTTTGCCTAATAAATAGCCAGAGACTGTTGTCGTCTCTGGCTTTCTTTGTACATGGTCCGTGATCGGGACCCCTTTTTCAACGGGATATGAAGTAACCTCCACATCCGCACCGTCAGATTCCTTTTCGTTTACAAGATTAATCTTTCCGAGCTTCGCCAATTAATAAGCCCCCTCTGGTGGATAAAGCGACTTCAGCATGTCGAAAACTTCGTCAAATGTTTCAGTTACAGCCTTTTTCACCTTTGTTTCTGCCCCTTCACTGCCGCCCTCAACTTTTACGTTGATCGACGGGTTAAACGTGATATTGACAGATGAACTGTTTGAGCTTGTAGCAGCCTTTTCTGGTGTGTAACCAGTATCGGCGCCAAGCTCCCGACCGAGTGCAGCATACATTCCGAGTGATTGGTTTCTGTATCGTGGCTCAGTTGTGATGACATACTCCCTAAAGCCGTTTTCACCAAGCGCAGCGACTTGTGGGCTGTTAATGACTCCACCTGTCGCATAACCTCTATACGGCCCACCATGAGCCATAGAAACGAGCCCAGGGTGTTTTAAAATACCGCCGTATCTGCTGTTCAAATAGTTGATAGCAGCAAGGATCTGGTCAACTGGATTTTTAATATTTCCGTGCCCCGGTTCCTTGTGAGCGTTGAATGTGCTTGGAATGAACTGCATAAGCCCTTGAGACGGGTGCCCGGCTTTCCAGTTTGAATCCCATCTGTTCACAACATTAGGATTTCCGCCTGATTCTTTCATGGCAATGGTTTCAAGTGCGCCAGCATATTCAGAGCCAAGGCCCTTGATTGATAGCGCTTGAGCTACCCACTTTTTGACGGCTTTTGAGCCGCCACCTGAAAAGCTTTCAGCGTAACTGGACATTTTGCCTTTAACAAAACCAATGGCTTTATCTTTAACAAAATTAAAAGCTCCTTTTGCAAGATCGCCGAACGATCCGGACATAGAAGGAGCTTTAACACCCATATTTTCCAAGACCTTCGTTAACAGTTTGGATGGATGGCCGACATAATCAAATACATCAAGGGCTATGTCTTTGGCTTTTTTCACCACATGTTTTGCTCCATCTATTGCTGATGTAGCCTTGTCTTTGACCCAACCCAAAGCACCTGAGATACCTCCACCAACATTGCCACTACCATATGCAGGGAGAGCCGATAAAGCAGCCCTTGTCTGTTTTGCGGATAACACCTCAGTGCCTTTCGGAAGGTTCATCAGTGTATCTGTTGCAGGGCTAAGCCCTACGTGTCCTGAAGGTGTCCGATACATTTCAGGTCCAGCGTTTGCCCCTTTACCGTCTCCCAGTATCGCCGGGCCTCCCGGATGTCCGCCGGTTCCGTGCGCATATTTAGGTACTTCCCATTTAGGGATATGCTTATCTTTCAAACCGATCTTATCAAGGACCCAGTTCACTCCGCCGATTACACCATTTACGCCTTTTCCGAGTGCTCCGGCAAGTTTGTTCGCTAAGCTAGTCACACCAGACACAGCCTTATGAGCCATGTTCTTAATTCCATCACCGATTTTACCCGGAAGTTTCTTGGCCCCTTCGACTAAATCATTGAAACGGTCCATAACTTTTTGACGTAAATCAAGCGCCAATAACGCGACTTTATTTTTTATATAAAGCCATCTATCAGTGATTGCTGAACCCATATTGCTTACAAGCTTTTTCACCATTCCGACTGCACTTGAGAATATTTGCTTCACTCCGTCCCACATCATGCGGAAATTCCCAGTGAATAAGCCTTTGAAAACCTTCACTATTCCCATAATAATGCCGATTGCACCCTGTATTATCGCAATGATATTTTTAAGTGCAACTTGAATTATTGAGAGCACAACTGGAAACACAGCAGTCACGATATTTAGGATGAAACGGATCGCTGGAATGACCACAGTTGTGATGATATTCGCCAGAAATTGCAAAAGAGAAACAACAATCGGAAGTACCGCTTGTATGATTTGCATGATCTGCGGGAATACCTGCTGCACAACTTGAATCAAAATAGGAAGTGCTGCTTGCGCCAACTGTAAAATGATTGTTGCCGCTACAGTAAGCAATTGAGCCACGATTGGAAGAACAGCCATGATGACTTGTTTAATAATCGGGAACACTTGCTGCACCGCTGATAAAATTAACGGCAGCACTTGAACCGCTATTTGTCCGATGGATGAACCTAAAAGCTGAATCAATTGCAAAACAATCGGAAGAGCTTGTTGTACAATGCTCAGGATCAACGGGAACGCAAGCTGAATCATTTGAACCAAAATCGGTAAGGCATTTTGCACAATTGAAACAAGGATTCCTGAGAAACTGCCTATCAATTGAATAATGATTGGCAGCACTGCATTAATTACGCTCAGAATGACTGGAAAAATCGTCTGGAAGCCTTGAACAAGTAACGGTAGGATGCTGCTTGCTATTTGCAAGACACTTGTCCATAAAGTACCCGACAACTGCATCCAAGCTGAAAGCAATTGCTGAATCAGTGGCATGATTTGCGGACCGATTGTCTGGAACGTTTGCGAGATAGCTGCAGCAAACAAAACAAGCGTGCCGCCTATTTGAACGAAAGCCTGCTGAAGTTGTCCGGCCAGCTGCTGAAACTGTGGCGTCAATTGCGTAACCAATTGCCCGAAAGACTGTTGAAGCGTGTTGATGATTGGCTGCAATGCCTGAAAAACAGTCGTTAGAACAGATTGTACCGATGTCCATGCCGTCTTTAAGGCCTGGCTTACATTTTGGTTTGTTTGTTGCATGCGATACAAGGCGCCGGCAACACTCAAAATAGCACCGACAGCCACACCGATTGGCCCTGACACTCCGAGGAATGCAAGTCCGATCGCCGCGACAAACGGAGCAACAAGAGAAACCATTCCTTTAAAGCTGGATAGACCGACTTTCAACTGCTCCATGAATCCTTTTACGATGCCGTTTAGACCGTCTGAGAGTCCTTTACCGAAGAAGTCCGAGACTGTCTTTCCGGCATTATGAATGAAGCCTGACACGGTTTTCACAGCCGTTTTATAGGCCGACTCAATTCCAGCCACCAACTGTGGATGCGATTCACCGAGACGATCCCATAATTTCAAGGATTCAGACTGCATTTTATGAATGGCTGCCACGGCCACGCTTTGAGCATCCTTGAATCCTTTCATGAATGCAGGCTTCAGACCCTCAGCTTCTTTGATCATGGTATGGAATGCACCGACAACCGCCGATTTCCCCATGTCAGCAAAGCGTTTCATCGCGTCTGTTGCTGGCTTGAACCTCTCCTGCAGCTTATCGAAATTCTTGTACAGCAAATAAATGCCGGTTACAAGGAGAACGATTGCCCCAGCTACGACATACACCGTGCCCGACATTGCTGCCAAACCGGTTACAACTGGACCAATGAACATCCACAAACTGCTGAGAGCTCCAAGGAACCCATTAACTAACCCTACCCCTATCGCTAGTGGCGATAAAAGTAGGGTTAAAACAGGGATGAGAAGCATAAACCCTTGGATCATTTTCGAGAGTACAGGGTGCGCCTCATTAAACTGAATGATCAGCTTCGCAACGGCCGTAATGCCCTTGTATATCGCCATCGCAAACGCCGCAAACACTTCGATTGCTGGCTGAATGGCTTTCAGTAGTGTACTGCACATCTCTTCCCATGCTTTTGAATAGCCGGGAACTGTTTGTGTTGCCGCTTTATGAAGCCCTTGGAACATGAAAAAGTTTGTAAAAGCCGCGCCCAGTGCCACCATTTGAAAACGCATATAACCCTGAGTAATCATCATTGTCATATCGTTAAGCTCTTTCATGTTGGCAGTAGGTCCGAGCCTTTTCAGAGCCAAATGCGCAGCAGTACCCTGCTTTGCCATGTTCTCAAGCGTATTCGATACGGCAAGCCCCGCTTTATTGACTTGATATAACGGGTTTCCCATTCGGTCATAGTTCGCCGCGATCTTCTCGGATTGAGTGGACCGGGCCATCAATGTCCCTACAGTCTGCAGCATGCTCATGCGCATCATTTTGTTGTTTTTCATCATGTTGTCTGTTACTTGCTTGTGAGCACGTCCTAGCCTGTATACTTCATCCATAAACTGCTGATTGGTACCGGACCAGCTGTCCATCTGGTTCCCTAGCTGAAAGAAACCATACTGGGCTCGGATCAATTCATTCCGGAAACCGTTCATGCCGTATCGTTCTTCATACCAAGCTCGACGCATTTCATTGAGCATTTGTATTGTATCGGCTTCTAGTCCACGGGTGGAGCCGCGCAAAAAGTCCATTTCCCGACTATACTGCCGGATTCCCCGGTAGTCCGGGGCAGGGACAGCTACCGCCGCCACGTTATTCTGAACACTTTGCGTGTTCTGCTGCGTAAGGTTTGCTGCGGGCGTACCGATACGGCTCATATCGACGTTATTCAAATTCTGCCTGAGTTGATCAATTGATTCATTGGCGTTTGTTATCGACGTCTGATCAACATTGATATTGACCTCAGACGGAAGGCTTTGAATAAGTCGGCTTGTCTCTTGTACCTGAGTATTCAGCTGGCTCAAACGGGATGTAACTAAGTCGATTTGAGGCCCTAGCCGTTCAATTGTTTGGCTGGCAGTTTGCAACGATGAGTTGTCCAAAATCATACTCATATGGATGTCTCTAAAATTCCGCTGTTGCCTTTGAACCTGAGCCATCCGTGTACGCATCTGTGAAAAACTGCCGCCAGCATCGCCGACATGATCAACGAGTCTATCTATTTGCTGATTTGCTCTTTCTAGAGGGGAGGTATCAACGTTCAATTCAACGTCAATATGCGTACTTCTCAATGCGTCTGACAACGTTCATACCCCCTCATTTCTTCTTGTTCCTCTTGTTTTCTTGCTCAATATGGATGTCGAGGGCTGCGTTTGCTTCCAGCAGCGTGTCGAGATCCATCGCCGCGACCTCCGAGAAGGAAAACTTCTCAGACATCACGAGCCGATACATAGGCCAGTTATCACGCGCCTTCTTTTTGTAGAACTGTTTCGGCTTCGGTTTCGGCGCTAAGAAAGGTTTGAACCTCTTTCATCAGCTCAAGGAAACCAGGTTTCTTATCAAAATAGTCATAGCTTACTTTCGGTTCAACAACTACTTCTTTCATGTACAGTTCATACAGTTTCGCAGACGAAAACATCCCTGTATTGATATTGATAGCCTCATCGTTAAATTCAATTGAACGACGTGTTCCCGGGTGTTGAAGAGTGTACTCAGTTTCGTGGATAGTTACTTTCTTTTGTTTACCGAATTTTGACATAGGTTTTCCCTCCGCTTGTTTAGTTTGCATATATTGAAAAGCAGCCCTATTGGACTGCTTCTTTGCGTTTGATTTCTGCTTCTTTGCGTTTGATTTCTTCTTTTTTGCCATAGCTTAATTACTGTTCCAATACTGTATAGTCAAAGACTTGAATCTCGAACTCACGATCTCCAATCTCGTCACTGAATTCAGCGTCAGCAGGTTTTTTGACCATCGCTTCTGTGCCGCCGATTTTTTCCTGTCCGCCCGTAACCCAGATAGGGAATGTTTGGGCTGTATTAGCCAGTTTGTTCAGGTATGGCACAAATGGCGATCCCATGGAAAGAGTCAGTGTGATGGTTCCGAGGGGGTTGTTTTTCGTCGCGACGCTGACATCACCCTTGGCGCTGACTTTCGTTGAGAATTTTTCTTCGTCTTTGGAACACGAAACCATTGTGCCCTCGGAATAACCAGTTACGACCTTCCCGTCAATGTTCGTGTTGACTTCATTTGCATCATAAACATATGCTGCCATTATTTAGATCCTCCTTAAATTGAGATTTCACCAGTGATTTCAGCAGAATGAACTGCGCCAGCCAGCTCAAAAGTAAATGACAGGCCGTCGTATACACGATTTTTTCTGTTTTCATCTGTGATTTGATCACGGGTTTTAGTGCTGATTGAATACACTGGCTGCCCGTCTGCATCTTCAGCAACGATGCCATTTGCAAAGGCTGTTTGCAGAACGTTTGTGACCTGTACACTCAGCAATGAAAAACCAGCATTCGAGAACGGGATTTTGCCGTTGTTTGAGAATGCTGATTGAATAGAGGTTTCAATATTCAATTTCACCCAGTCTTTGCCGTGCAGCACGTCGATATATTCCCCAGATGCAGTAATGCCCTCGGATGTCTCGTTGTGGCCCGCTTTGGTTACATAAGCAATAGCCCCTTCTGTATGCAGCTTTTTCAACTCGTCTGCCTTAATATCTTGAGGCGTGATACCTACGATATTTTTAAACTTCCAAGTTACTGAACCCACTGTATGAGAAGCAACCGAACCAACAAGGCCAGCGTCTGGATGCTCGTCATTTAACGGGTGATAGAAAACGATTGTGCGGTCCTTACCTTTGTAAGAAGCAACTTCTTCACGGTCAGTTACCTGTAAGACTACAAATTTATATGACTTCTCTTCCATGGCTTTTGCAGCCTCCAGTCTTTCATCCGCTGTAGCATCAGCAAGGATCAGGAAGTGCCAGTCATTATCGAAATACTCGTCAAACGCATTCCGAATGGAGAATGTTGCTTGTGTAGTAGCTCCTTCTTCTGGTGTTTCTGTGCTGCCTCCATAAGTACCGATGGCAACCTTTGAAGGTGCATTGTCACCCTGCGCAAAAATAGCCGCAGCCTTTTTATATGCTGCTGTGGTTTCCGCATAGTCTGCCTTAATGGCTTCTAATGAGCCATATTCTTTATATGTGTTGTGTCCGTCTACCTTCGCAAGAATCAGAGGTGTTCCCAATCCTTTAAGGCTGGACGGTTTCACTAAGTCAATTTTGACTGTAACGTCACTAAGTGGCATATGATTTACCCTCCTGTATTTTCAATTCGCACAGAGTCGAAAACCTCTGCATTCGCTTCACCATGAGACACACGCGTTCTAAAGCGCGTATCGAAGCCGTGACGGCGTTCTGTGTCAATCGTGATAAATGTATCTCGATTACCGAAACCGTCGTTCCTGACCCACGCCAGCCCATTATCATGAAGCTTTTGACGTGCTTCAGCTGTTTTGAAGTACGCCGCTGTTTGTTGAGCAAGAGAAATGGCCTCAATATGGCTGTTTGAAACCCATGTAAAAGAGAAAACAAGCTCGATGTCTTCCGTTAACACTCCCTGTTCTTCAATGCCTCTATGTTGGGGCAAATACGGGGATGTCACGGTATACGTACAAAAAGGATAGACAGGTTGTTTCCCTGTACCATTTGCAACGATAACGACATGGCCTGTTTTCTCTCTAATCAGTCCCAAGACTGTTTGTATTATGCTGTTGTAGTCCATCTGAATTGATCACCGCCTTTAAGATATAGCTGTTGAAATCGGCATACGTCCCATAAGGCGTCATTGCTTCAATATCAAAGGTGGCACCATCAAAAAGCACCTGAGCTTTCAGGGGAATCTCCTTCTTGATAAATAGCTGCCTGTCCATAGATGTAAGCCGGCCGCCAGATTGATAGATCAATTGAGACTGTAAAGGAACTATTGCCCCTCTTTCGTCTGATTTTGTCGGCTTCGGTGGCACCCATTCGCCAAGATCATCGTATGAACCCTCTTCAGATGGAATAAGCAATGTAAAATCAACGCTGTACCGCTTAATCAGATCAGAAAAAATGAAATGATTATCCATCAGCTTTCAACCTCATAATCCATAGAGCCAATCATTTCCCCGGTATCGACCAATGGATTTGAAGAGCCTTTCTCTTCGGTTGTAAATGGATGGTTTGCCGGGTCCCGCAAGTCTCGGGCATACACTTGAAGCCGCCCTTTCGCAAGCAGGCCGACTGTTTCCATGATGTCATTCATCGAATCGCCATTCTCTAACGCTCTATTGACCAGATCTTCTACCTTTTGAACGATCTCTTCCTCGTTCTCGTCCCATCCAGCACGGATAAATGAACGCTCTGGAATGTTGATATATTGAGTTTCTTTCTTGAGGTACAGCCCTTTTGTAGCAAGATAGTTCCGCATGCGATCAGTTACAGCAATACGGCAGCCGAATTCATGAACAGCCGCGATCATTTGCCGCTCACTGTCCAGGATTCCAACTTTCACCTTACCGACAGAACCGAGGTTTCTTATGACTTCTGGAATACGGTTTCTATCTCGTACCCGAATGTTTCTATGTGCCATTTGATCACCTCAGTGGTTTAAAACGAATTTTTTTGTATGGCCGAAAAAAATCAAGCGCTGGTTTATACCTTACGTCATCCGCCGTGTATGTCTTGCTCATTCCGCCAATTGATTCAGACTGAACACCTTTCGGGCTGTCCCGATCAATTTCAATCATGAGAGCAATTCCTTTCTTCACTGGGCCTGGTAGTGATTCAACCCCATCTGGCCCGATAAAAGAGTTATTGCACTCCTCCTTAACGAAAGAAATCGCGTCTGCAAGGTCTATTTGTAGCTTTGCATCCTGGGATGTGTCATCAGCTGGAATCCCTAACCTGACTTTTAATTCTGCCAAGTCCATTTCTCTCATTCCTTTCAAAGAACCGGTTCATATGTCGCAAAGCATCGGCAATTAATATCATTTGGTGGATCACCGCTTTGCCCCGGCGCTTCTGCTGTTACATGTACACCATTTTTATTGATGCCAAGATCAAACAACTGATTGACCATGCGTTCCTGCCCTTCTAAATGGACATGATCCGCATGTTTTGTCTCACGAACTCTTTCATCACCAACGTTGTGCCAGATTTTTTTCATGTTGATGCCCCGCGACTGAGCTTTTTTAGCAGCGTCGAGCATTGCCTTTTCCCTTGTGCGATGCATTTCAGTATTTGCAATGCGCTTTGATCGGTTGTAACTCAGGCCGACATCAGTCTGCAGCTCCTTCGCTATCTGAGCAAAGCGTTTCCGCTCAATAAAACCGCGTTCGATTGTCTTGTTAATCTGCTGTATTGTCTTTTTGCGATCAGTTTCAATGGCTTTGTCCATTTGTTTACTTTTAATAGCCCGCTGAACGTCTCCGGGAGCCCATTCAGCAGGCAAATTCAGCTGTTTCAGTGTTGCCTTTGGCCGCGCAAGTTTGATCCCTAACGTAGCCAGAACGCCAAGGATCAGCCAGCTGTAAGATGATTCGTAGGTTTCTTCGAGAAATTCTATAATCATAGCCTTGACCTTTGCTGAAAGATCACTAATTAACGAGGTGAGTTCCCGCTTTATACGGTTTAGATCACCGTGCCGATTAGCGTCAGCAAGTGTCGGTTCTTCGATTTGATCAAGCTTGACGAATAACGCAGTCAGCTTTGACAGCACATCTTTTGAAGCACGCTGAAAAAGCCGTTTGAGTTTCCGTAAGAATTCCTTGGTTTTACGGTTCAACGGCTTCAAAAGCTCTTTTTCAGTTTTTTCTTTATCCACCGCTTACCCTCCTACTCGTCAGCTTCTGCTTCTTTACCTACAGTTTTTTTACTGTTCTTTTCGGCTTTTTTAATGGGAGACTGCACTTTTTTAAATTTATCTTCCTTCAAAAGCTTATTGCCATGCTCTTCACCCACAAACCAAGTAGAATCAGTTTCAGTATTTTGAATCCACATAAAAAAATCCCTCCTTATTTCGGACGGGCTGCACTCAGAACGGCCAGCGCTTCCGGTCTAGTTACCTTTGCACCATACAGATGAAGTCCTTTAACTGCATCAGCAAAACGTTTTTCAGGACGGTAAGCCTCAACTTGAGCCGCTTGATCCGCATATGACCATGCAATATTATGACCGGCGATAATCTTATGATTTTCTGTTCCACCTTCCGGAGTGGATACTGGCGCGTTATTTGACTTTAGAATCAAGAATCCTGCAGCTTGTCCTACTACGCCGTTCATCAAACGATCTTCGGAAGACATGTTGCCAGCTTTAACAAAACGATCATCTTTCAGCATTAAACCTTCATACCATGGTGGAACAACCGCCCATCGCCCTTGTTCCGGGACATCCGCTTCATCCAGTTTTACTGACAAATCAACAAGATACTCATAAGCATCATTCTTTGTTGGTGTAACAACATTTGTATCACTACCGATCATATGAGCTGCGTTTACGTATTGAGAAGCAATAAACGAATCTGCTTTATTTTTAAGCGCGTATGCCGCCTCTTTCATAGCTTCATCCATTAATTTAGGGTTTTGCTGGATCTTGTCCACATCATCAATCTGGAAGTTGAAATATTTCATTTCGGTAATGACAAGTTTGCGTGATTGATCATCCAGTGTTTGTGGACTATCCATATCAGCATTTTTTGTGTAATCTCCTACACTTACTCGACCGATGTTGTTAATTGTTACTGAATCACCAAGGTTCTTGATTTCACCTTCATAATCTCTATTGATTACGCCCGGTTGTCCATAAACAAGGTTCTTTTGTAGGTTATAAAGTAGCCTTGCGCTCCAGAGTGTAGGAATAAAATTGTTTAATGCCATGTTTTTTCATCCTCCTATTTTCCTTTGTAAAACTCTTGAATTCGATCCCAGTTTTTATTGATTTCATCAGGTGTCATCTTTTCAATTGCCTCATGCGTTAATGGTGTTGGGGAGCCACCTGATGGTGGTGGTGTTGAACCACCTTGCTTGAACTGTTCATTTACAATGTTTTGCTGAAATGTTTTGAATGCTTCTGAAAGCACGCCAAGATTTTGTTCAGTTGCCGCTTCATCTTGTCCGATAAAAAAGTCCACCAAGTTGGTTGGCAATCCTTTTTCAGTAGCAATTGACAAAGCTTTATTCCTCAAAGTTTCGCGCACTTTCTCCTGCTCTAAGCTTTGAAATTTATCTTGCAGCTCACGTAATTGTTTTTGTTCTTCCGTTTCAGGCGGAAACCTTTTTGAGATCTCTTCTTCAAGTTTCTTCGGCAAGGTTTTTGATTCATAAGTCTTAATAGCATCTGTAACCCTGCTGTCTGAAAATGATTGCAGCCATTTTTTCCCCTGTTCGTTGTTCTCAACAAAATTACGTACAGCATCTAATGTTATTTCACTGCCGCCCAGCTGAGGTGTCGGTGACGGATTGTTTCCTGCATTACCGGAATCCTGATTACCTGCTGGATCAGCAGTAGAACCACCTTCTTCGCCTTCAGCGAAAAACTGCATATTTTTTAAGTGAAGTGGTAATCTTTCATTACTAAAAAACTTCAATGACTGTGCATTTAATTGTTTCATTCTGTATAGCCTCCTTGCCCTTATCAGTTGCCCTAGCCCCTAATAAGTACAAAAGTATTTCGGTTGCTCTTTAACGCCTACAACGCGAAAAAAAGGCATGAAAAAAGCCCCTCAAGAAGTGAGTTGCTGTACTTTATATATTTTATTTTTGTAATCCGTAATCTTCGTGTTGTTCCTGTTCTTCAATGTAGTTTCCCTCAAGATCATAGGCATCTCGTTCCGCTGCCATTCTTTCAAGCTCAAAACGCACATCATCAACGAAGGATAATAGAGCCAGTCGTGTTTCTTCACTAACTTGCCCTTTGAGTTGCGCAGACGCTTGAGCCTCTTCAAGAATATTTACAGGTAAATTCCTTTTGAATTGAAACCAAAGTTTCAAATACCCATTTTTGTCTGCAAGGATCTTCTTGTCCCATGCTGAGCAAAGAATTTTATACTGATACCGGAATGCTGCTGTCATTTTGCGTTCCATTGTAATTGCTTTATGCTCTAAGGCCATAAGTTTGTAACGCATAGCAACACCCGTTATAGTTCCACCAAATGAGCCATCTGAGAAATTGACCGTCTTTGCGAAACGAAGAATGTTTTCTTCCAACCGGTTCAAATGATTTTCAATCATAGTATCGTTGATTTCCTTGGTTAGAAATTTCACATCGCCATTTTCGTCAAATACTTCAAAAACACCGCTTTTTTTCAGATTCTCCATATCTTCCTCATCCAGTGAAGCCCCTTTTACAATCAGATAAGCAAGACGAAACTGCTCAATCTCATTAGAAGCATCAGAAAGAGTTCGATCATATGCATCAATTAGAGAAATAACCTTTTCTGTGTCGCCTTTCAGTTCTTTGTTATTAGGCACACCAAACAAAGGGCAGCCGTCAAACATGTGCGGTTTTCGTTCGATCAATTGATAAAGCTCTTTATCTGACGACTTGAAAGAATAAATGTACGTAGCATCATAGAAATCGGCCCGATATGATGTTACTTTCGTTTCACCGGACCACTCAAACACTTGATAATAACGCAACCCAAATGTCGGCTCTGTAATGTCGTCAGAAGCAAGAATAATAGCTTCCCAAGGATCAACATTGCGTAGCCGCTCATTACCTTCCTCATCAACATAAAGTAACCGGGCACCGTATCCACATATAGAAGCTGTTTTCCCTAGTTCAGAATCAGAGTCCTCAATGTTATTTCTAGTATTGAATGTACTGACCAATTCCTTGAGAGCTACATCTTCGGTTTCATAGGTGATTGGGTGACCAAACATATACCCTGTTTTTGTATCTATGATTTCGGAATCAAAAGAGTTGTTCAATTTATTATTGACCTTGTCATCGATCCGCTTTACTGCTTCATTACCAATACCATCATAGTCAATTAATTTTCTTGTAAGAATAGGAACACCAGAGGGATCAGCCTTGTATCGTGCATATAGCTTGATCATTTTGTCCCTAATGGGTCGATGCTCCTCAATCATCAGCTTAATGATATTTCCATTGATACCATTCTGCTGAATAAGATTTATGAATTCTTTCATGGTTTCATCTCCTACAATCGCACGCGCTTTTTGATTGGCTCCATGCTATACCGAAGCGCATCAATGAAATGGTTATACTCATCTATAGGCTTATTGATAAGCTTGCCGTCTTTGTTTTTGTCCCACACATAGTTACTAAATTCCATTGCAGCATTCGAACATTTCGGATGAATAAAGATGGTGAACTGCTGCAGGAACTGGATGCCTGCTTTAATGCTGTCAGGCCCCTTCTCAGCCGGCTTGATCTTCTTTAAGCCGTATTTACGGAGCTCTGCAATACTTTTTTGCTCAGCTGAATCAGCGATAATCAGTTCTTTTCTGTAACCCATATCAGTGATAGTTTCTGCTATCTCGTTATTTAAGAGCCCCGGCTTATACATTTCATCAAATATATAAAGCTCTCGGTTTTTAATATCCACTAATGAACACGCCAGAGCAGATGGATCAGTTGTAAACCCAAAGTCCAAACCGAAAGCCGATTTGATACCTTCACGCTTCGCTATCTCAAAACGATCAAAGGCAAATTCACGCCAGTTCGTAAAGATTGCACCTTCTGCAATCCCCCATTCGCCCAAACCTTCAATTTTGTAACGCCGGAGATTGTTCTTTTTCATCCAGTCAAATAGCTGCCTGTCATCATCACCTAGAAATTCATTGCATTTGTAATTCGTAGTGAGAGCCAAAATATTGTTGTCTTGAACATCAAAAAAACGCCGCTTCAACCAGTGTTTTTCATTCCACGGGTTAAATGACAGCGTTATTTGCTTAAAATATCCGGGTGGCAATTCACCCCGAATACTCATATCAACTTTGTTAAAATCGTCTTCGTTTAATATCTGATATGCTTCCTCAAACCAAGCCCAGCAGAGGTACCCTACATCAACTGTGATTGAAGTTACACTCATTGGATCGTCTAAACCACGAAACAAAATCTTCTGTCCTGTCGGCTTGTATCTGATCTCCAATGGGCTTTTAGTCCATTCCCATAGGTGTTCAACTTTAAGGCGTCTAATAGCCCATTTAAGCTGAGCATATGTTGAATCTTTATGATCTTTGAAAACCTTCCTCACAACAAGCGTATTTGCTTGAGGGAATTGCATCATGCGGTAAATAATGTTCAGTGCAGTTGTGGTGGATTTTTTAGAACCACGGCCGCCCTTTACCACACGATAACGACCTTCATAATTCCAGAAGGTTTTATAACCGCCGCCAACAATCTCTTTTAAACTGACGCGTACAGTATTAATCATCTAAATCATTCACTATCTCAACTTTTATATCAGCGCCACCATTTTTAACAACTGCTCTTGTTTTCTCGATATTCAAGCGCATTTGCTCCAATTTAAGGCGCCGCTCGTCTGCTTCGTGAGCCAGCTGGTCAAACTGTTTGATCAAACCCCTTAGCTCTCCCATTGCCCGAGATTGGGCATTCAAGAATGTAGCATGACGATCCCAAGCAAATTGTATTTCAAGTTCTTCTTCAGCAATGGACTTTTCAAAATACTCGTTGCCATCTTCGTCCTCTTGAGGTTGATAAACGTATTTCGCTTTTTTCAGCTCTTTTGCAAGGTCGTCTTTATTCTGTACAAACATAATGCGCTGCGCCCGGATAATAGCTGCATATTGAATCTGTATCTGATCCCATATCATATCAGCAGGCGACCGCTCCTGAATCTCTTCCATGATTTCAAGAGTTTCTTCTGGCAGGAATTTAGAGAAAAAGCCGTGAGTCACAGCATTTTGATTCCTCTGTGGGGCGCCGCCGTTGTTCCCGACTGCATTTTTGTTGCCGGGTGGTGCGCCTGCCTTTTTTGTGTGCACACTTTTTTCAGTGGGTGCACCCTTTTTTCTTTCCCAACCATGCCGCTGTTTCCACGATTTTATGGTGTTCACTGACACCCCGTATTTCTCGGCAAGGTCCTTGTATTTCATACCTTTGACGTAATCTTTCTGCGCCTGAATGTGCTTCTCAGCCATCTACATTCACCGCCGCCCCCTTTTTAATTGAGTTGTTTTGGAGATTATTTTCTCGGGATGAACTCGTCATCGTGTGCAAGCTGATGTATAGTGTCTTTCCCTATTTCCGCAAGACCAACAGCCTGCACATACGTTTCCGTGTCATGTATTGTCATTGTAGTGCCATCCTTCATGTTGAAGGTAGCGACATAGCCATCTATCTCATGAAAGTTCTGCTCCATCCAATTAATCAGTCCGTTAGTAGGACCAGGAAAGACTCTCTTCACATTACTCATATAGCTCCCGCCTTCATCAATCCTTTTTGATATTGAAGGTTATCCCGTGAATACAGACTGCAATCCAAAAAATAAATCCCATCGTCATAAACGGGTGTGCATAAATTGTCTCCATGCTGTTCCTCCTTCATATTCCCTCTAAACCACCACCGCGCTCAAGCCGTTAACCACCAATTATCTATCCTGAGACTTACCGGAAGCAGTTTACAGAGAATATAAAAAAGCACCCCGAAGGATGCTTTCATACTTTTACCACAAGATATATATTGCTTATTAATCTTATTGCCCTATAACTGTCGTTCAAGTCTGGGTTTTTATTTTTAATGATTATAATTGCATTTACTCTCACCGAAGGATTTTCTTTCTCTACTTCTTTAGAGAACTCTGAAAGTATGGCTTCATACACCTGATAACCTGTTGTAAAAAAGAGAGGACATACACTTATAAAGTCAGTTTTCACGTATATCATTATAATTACTACAATAATTAAAAATGAAACTGCTAAATTTATAAATGATTCATAGTCTAATGAAAACAGAGGTAAAAGCAATGACATAAGAAAAAAAGTATAATCGTTAACATTTAATTTCTTTATACTTCTAATTGCAAAAACAGATCCCGAAGCACCACTGTTTAAATTGCTAACCTCTTCATTAATCAACCATCTAATTACAACCTTATACATGACATATGAGAAAATAATTATACAAACAACAACTATAAATTCAAGCCCAACTTTATTTAAAATAGTAACTATGTTCCTTACTAGTTTTATTCCTCCAAATAAATTAAGGCTATCAATAAATCGGTAAGCCATAATTAAAAAAAGTGGGAGATATGCAGTATACCAGAGATAATATTGTTCTTTTTTCCCCCAGAGCATTAAATTCTCCTCTCTAAAAAAGGGAATTCAAACTAACGATCATTCATAAGCTGCTACCACTTTATATTCCTCGGTTAGAAACGAACGAGCGATCTTATCAGCAAAGAAATGAATTAGTGGTTTTGGACTTTCACCTTTTTTAAACTTTATTTTCTTATTATCAAAATCAATAAATTCAAATAGATCCCATATAGTCCCTAACTCATTTTTATACTTCTCTTGTTCTTCAGGACTTTGCGGGATATTCTGTCTAAGTAGAGATAATTCATTACATCTTTCTTCAAATTTTTCTTGTAAAGCTCCCAGAGTGTCTGGTTTAATTTGAGCTAAACTTCTAGAATATACAAATCTTTTGCATATCACTTGAAATTCTTCTTTATCAGCTTCCTCTCCTTCAAAAAATGGCATGGATGTAATCAATGCCAGATTAGCTTCTGTTTTTTCATTAATCTCATCCCTATAATCAAATGTGTATTGAAAGTTAGTATCGTGATTAATGAAAATGAAGTTATCAATTAATACAAAATCAAAATTCCCACCTAAATCGATTACAGTGTGTTCAACAAATTCAAATTGGTTTGTATTTTTATATATAATCCTTTTCGTCTTCTTTCTTCCTGCATTTTTTTTAGCTCCTTTATCCCCCCTATAGTAACTAAATAAAGCTTCTTGCCCATCCAACATTACACGAGCCACTATGAAATTTGTTGTTTTCTCATCGTACATATCACTATTAGTTCTTAAAGCTGAAATTAAATCATCTTTCCTTTTTTTTAAAGTTTGAGAATTACTCATATCTAACTTTGCAAGTTGTTCTTTTCTTTGTATCTCATCATTGTAATCCCCAACATAAAATTGGTTAGTATCATCTTCATCATTTTTTTTCAAAACTCTTAACTGGTTTACCAATTGTTTTTTTGCCCAAACAAGAACTTCTGGAGCTAAAGAAACCTGTGAAGCTTGGTAATAAACATCAGCTTTCTTTTGTTTTTTCAACATATACAAAGAATAATCAAACTTCACTAAATCTGATTCTTCAGTTTCATCCAGCCCCGAAAGAATATTAATAATATTGTCATTATCATTCAAATTCATATAATTCCCCCCCAAGATCATTATCGGTCAATTAATGGGAGAAAAAAATACTTTGCAAAATTTGTCGAACGAAAGCACTATTCATAAATAGGTGGCAATCGTAAGACAAAAAAGCACCCCTTTATCTGCGGGTGCTCATTTCTTCCTATGCTTTTGGAATTCCAATATATCCTCTTTTATAAATAACCTGTCCCTTGGCATTTCTTTGACCGGTTCAAGTTGACCGGTTTTAATTAGCTGATTGAGATATTGACGAGTAAATCCCAATATTTCAATCGCTTCACTTGTGTTAACGATCTCCTCATTCAGAAACTTTTTAATTGCATCACGCTCTTTAAGGCTGTACACCAAGCATCACCCTCTTTTTTCTCGATATTTTTGATAAAGGGAAATCGACTTTTCCACAATTGAAACAGCAAACAAAACAATTATGCATATATCCAAAGTCGTCTTTAACGGACTGGCTGCGACATGCTGCCGAACAAATAACATGTATCCCAAAGCAAGAAGGACAAAAATATCAGTGGACATTCTGAGTTTTTCCATTGTTTGAAAGTGGCTGCTTTCATCGTTATATAATAATTTTTTACTTATGTTATACTTGGAGCAAGGGAGAAGGTGGAGCTTCTCCCTCGGCTCAAAATCATGTACGCTTTCTGCGAGGTCTGCGTCTTTTGATTTTGGGCTTTTTTGTTTTAAGCTTTTCTCTGATGATGAGAATTTTTTCAAAGATTGTGAGTGCTGTAAGTATGATGCCCAGTATCACTGCAATTTTAGCCACTTTCGTTCCCCCTTTCTATACTTTAATTATATACGATTGCTTTACTCACGTCAAGTCAATTGGAGAATTTTTTCCCTTTATTCTCACAAAAAAACAACCTATTCATGCTAAACAGAATAGGCTGTGTTCTGCTCTATTTTTCATTTTCAAACGGGAACGCTCAATGTTTTTCTGCACTGTTCCTTTTTTAATGTTCAGCAGCTGGGCGATCTCTTCGAAAGACATGTTTTGTACAGTATGCATGATGAAAATGTCCTTCTCTCTTTCAGTGAGGACAGAAAGGGCATCAGCAATTCTTTCTTTGTCCCAATCGCTTACCTCACCTTCTGGCTCCTGATTGATCGCATATTCTTCTGGCATCGCATCAATGATACGAGGATCAGCAAGAATCGTTCTTTGATAAACGTCCCTTCTGTCAGCTCCCCGGCGTGCTCCTGGTTGTCTCCCGTTCTGCAGCCATTCGAGAGTGAATTCAATATCGCTGATCATACCGCTAATGATTTTCTTATCATTCTTTTGTTCTGCTGTCATTTCAACTTCCGGTGTTTCCGAGAATGCCCGATACATCTTTCTCGCTTCTTTTAACGCTCTTTTGTATTCAATGATTAAATCCTGCATGTTTATCCTCCTCTTATTTACGCTTATAAGCGCCGCCTTTGCCGCGTCTGAGTGTTTGCATGTTTGTGTTCATCATTGATTGCCAGAAACGATCTGAGCGATCCTGTTGCTTCTGTGATGGCTTCTTTTTGGACTGTTTCATGTCTCATCACTCCTTTCACCGTTAGTAATCGCGATAGACATCCAGATAGTTGCGAAATAAAAAACGGACACCAAACAAACAGCGCTAATGCTGTAAGTTCAGTGTCCGCAGGCTTTCCATCTTGGACAGATATTTTATTCATGTTCTTAAATAAGTTGGATGATCGTTCTCTTCTTTAACCAAAAGGTTACGGTCCTCTCTCCAATTCCCCACAATTTCACTTTTGTACAGGGTTTTTGGTGTTATGTCTATATAGCCTTTACTGGAACAGTAACCGGAACAGTAATAATAAAGGACAGGTCGACCTTCCAGATAATCAACCAATGCATATTCTGTTCGATTCCCATCAAATATCAAAATGTCACCTTCATAAATATCATTACCGTTTTTATCCTTCAATTCTATGTATTGACAGACAGCAAATAAATCATTTTCTAAGTACTCATTGAATTGATGTTTTATACTTTCCCAATCGAGCATCCGGTTATTTTCATAATCCCATACTCTAAATTTGAGTTTTCTCAATTCTGACACCTCCTTTCTACTCTTATAATTTAATTATACATGAATTCCCTTTTATCCCTTCCTTTGGAGCCACAGCCTACTAGCCCTATTCGGAATGCCTTACACTTCACAGATTTCCTCCTCAACGCCCATACTGCAGCCGCATTTCGGGCAGCGTGCATCTGGGCGGATTTTTATATCTAATTCGTTGTGACCGCATTCAGGGCAGCTGTATTCGATCACACACCACACATCCCTTCACACTCATTCAAAAAGTGATCAATGTCGAGCTGATCCTCATTGAAATTAACTTCCTCCAAAGGCTTTCCAGACTTATGCAGGAAGGCGTTATTTTTGAATCGTGGCAGCTTCCGGATAAGCCGATCTATTTCCACCGCGTCTTTCCATGACTCCGGGTCCTTCATTTTCATATCACGCCAAGCATTAAAATCATGAAAGGGGCAGCCAATACAGCTGGATTTTGCCGGGGTCCCAAGCCCTTCACGTTCAACATAAGTAATGCAGCGTGACCGATCTATGAAAGCCACATCAACCAAAGGATGTTCGGCTACTTGCCAACTTTCCCGGCTTGGCTTAACCCTTTGTATTTCATCGGTACTGATGCCTTTCCATAGGTGAACAACTTCTTTAATGCGCTGCCTCGGCTTGTACCCGAGCAATGAACGGATTTTCCGGTTAACCGGCAATATTTTGTATTCGTTTGTACACTGGCGCATTACCATGCCAATTTCACCCTTTGAACCCCGCGTGTATAAGGGCATGCTCGCGAATCGTTCTCCTGTCTTAGCGCCTTTCACAATGTCATCTCTAATACTGCCGTTATCTGTGAAGATGATTTCTCGTCCGTATGTTGCTTTGATGTGCTTGTTTACTTTATTGACCCAGTTATAAACGTGTTGAGGCTCCCAGCCAGTATCAGAGAAGATGATATAGTCAGGAATAACACCATTTATTTCGCCTTTCAAAGCCATGAGGAGAAGGGCTGTTGATTGTGTCCCCCCTCCGTATGAAAGAACGTGTATATGCTTTTTGCCATCGTCATAATGCTGCTTAATCACGCTGCCATCCCCCTATTCCCAACCGACTGCAATTGCAAAGAATAAAACCAAAACCATTGCCCCAATGAGCCAACCGTTTGTCTTGTCTCTTTTTGCAATAATTGCGTCATTGCCTATCATTTTCAGATCATCTGCCTGAGCAACGATCATAGGCACTTCCTCGACATTAACCTTTAAGTGTTCAGCCGCCTGCTCAACTGTCATCGCTTCGTCTTTCGTGGCTTTGACTGCCCGCTGAAGCTCCACTTGTAAAGGGATCATTTCGCATCACCTTCCAATTCGCCACCGTTTAACAACTGCAATGCATATTCCGAATATCGCTGGATCACATACTCAGCAGATAACGCTATATTTTTCATATCTGCGAATTGATGCAAGGCTTTTCTAAACCTGTCGTTCTCTTTATTAAGCCGCTGAAGCTCTTCCTGAGCCTGCCGGAACTGATGAACCGTTACTTCCTGCTGGCGTTTGTTTTCCTCGATGATTTCCCGCTGCTTAACAGCCAGTTCAGTCCGATCAATCAGAAAATCAATATGCTCTTTAGCCATCCAGTATTGATCAGTTGGCTTAGCATTTTCATAGCCTTTCAGTTTTGAAATACGCGCTTTAATCTCCTGTAATTTATCCATGCCGTTCCTCCCCCGCAGGGGAAAGCCCCTGCTATTTGATTTTGAAACCTATTTCATGATCAACTCGAGCAAAGCTTCCCTTTGCCGTTTGAATAATTGTTTTGCCATGCTCCGGGGCTTCCAAGACATGTGCGGTGCCCTGGCTCCCGTCTAAAACGATAATCTGTATTTTGTCTGGCTCCATTGCCTGTTCGATTGTTGTATCTTTGCTTAAATTAATTTCTCTTGGGTTGTACATTCTTAGCGCCCCCTGTGCTATGATAGAAGTACCAGTTCATATCAAAGCTCCGGGGCATACGCTTCGGTGCTTTTTTTGTGTTTAATAGTGATCCGGTTTCCATCCGGCCATCGTGAATGCTGGCGATGGTTTCAATTCCTCCCGGTAAACGATCGGATGCTTTTTCACGTATTCGGCAAGCTGTTCCGGTGTCATCTTCCATTCTTCAACCGGTCCTGGCTTGTAAGGATTGATATTTTGCTGTTCCATGGTATCTGCCTCCTCCATTGATTTTGGGTATTTCCGTGCCGCCGAGCTTCTTGCAATCAGAACCCATTCGGCTGGCGCATGCCTTAAACTGAGAGCAACGTGTCATACAGGCCATGAGCCTATCTTCTTCCTGCACCCACAACGGCCGATCGTCTGCGATTACCACGTTTAACAGTGGACTTTCCCGCCTTTCTTTCGAGTTTTTTCAACTCGTCCAGCTCGATGAAGCCGAGTGACTTATCCAGAGCCAGCACCTTGAGTGGCGTATCGTAAAGCCGCTCATACAACTTACGTTTGATGGCAAATTCCTTTGTTTCCACGCCCTTGATGTCAATGATCTCGATGCTGCCGTCCAAGTTATGAACCTCAAAATCTGCAATATATTCAATCTTCCGAAATGTTTTGCCGTTCTTTTTGAATGCCTCTTGCAGCAGGAACCGTGGTTGCAGCTTAAAATCTTTGATCTGCTTGCTCACCTTGAGCCATTTCAGTTGCTCATAGTATTTGGCTTCGGCCCGGCTGTCGAAAGTGATGCCGTCCACCTGTGTTTTTCTTGCGCCGTACTTATTCGATTGCATGTGAAGCCTCCAAAAGCTTAGGATTTTCATATTTTGTTCCAATTACGGTTGCTTCTTCGTCCCAGTCGCATAACCGATCAGTTCGAATATGATCACCAATTTTCAAACGAACTCCCCATGTATGTGTTTTTTTATTCCAAACAATCAATCCAGCTAATCCATTACAATCTATTACATCGCCCTCAAAGAATTTCTTTGCTCCCGTGTATTGCCCAACTGTTTCCGGTCTCACTCTGTAAGCAAATGGAATACCAGCTTTATTAGAGATATAAAAACCAGGATCAATGCCCATGCTCTTGATTCTTTGTTTGATGATTGATAAATTGCCGTAATACCATTCACCGTTAATACCCATTCCTCTGAACTTAATTTCCCTCATTCTCCTTACCTCCCGTCAATCTGTTCCCATTGCTGGATCTGCCTTTCCTTGTACGGCGCCGTAAGTATAATGGCCGGCAGCAGGATCACCGCTTTAAGCACTGCGCATCAGCTCCATTTGTCTGATTTTGTCCTCAAGCACCCTGATAGCCGGTGTGAGGTCCTTGCCGCCCTTTTGTTCAGCAGGCCCGAACAAATACATTCCTTTGGATCCTATAACATTCGTTTTCTCACTCAATCCCAATCACCCAATCTATGGTTTAATTCCATCCGGTTTCCCTGAATAATCACTGTGTAATACTTACACATCTGGTAAATCCGTGACCCCAGTGCCTCGTCAACGTCCAGCAGATCGTCCGTTGTGAGCTCAGAAGAGATCAGCAGAGGCTTATGGTTCAGGTAGCGATAATTCACAACTGACTGGATCTGTTCGACTTGCCATTCGGTTGCCCTTGGCTTTCCGTCAACTGGCTTGAATAAGTCATCAATGAACAGCACATCTGCTTTTCTCATGGCGTTCAGCTTTGTTTCCAGCTGGTCAAAGTCATTTTTCAGATCACTCATGCCCTCAACGTAAGGGAAGTACAGGCAGTGAGTGGATCTCTTGTTAATGAGGTTGTTCATGATGGCCGTTAACAGATGCGTTTTGCCGCTGCCCGGTTGTCCCAGCAGAGCAATGCTGTTGGCACGCTCTCCCTTGATCTTTTCAAAGTCTTTGAAGTATTCGATCGCGCATTCATAGGCATCTTTGATCATTTGAGGCTTGCCGTCTAATTTGAAGTTGCCGAATAGCAGCTTTTCAAATTCCTCAGTAATGCCGCTGGCTGCCATGAGCCGCGCTATTTTCTTTCGTTTCACACACTCACATTGCTTGGAATACGTTGTTTTCCATTCCCTGGCCTTATCCGGCGTGCAAACTTTGCCAGAAAGAAAGTCATCTTCCGGTACCATGCTCTCAGGCACTAATAGATCAAGCTGTTTGTCTAAATTCCATTTTGTATCCTTGTGAACCCGGTAAATCACAACGCCGCGATCCTTACACTCGGAGCATTCATATTCAACCTTTTCTTCTGATTCGGCCTGTTCTGTTTCCCAGGAACGCGATTTTGCTTGAAGACCCTTCATCATTGCTTGGAACGCTGTGTCTATGCTGACTGCTTTGTTTATAGCCATTCTGTTGTTTCTCCTTTCTCTTTTGGCTGAACGGGTTGGACAGGATCGCCTCAATGTAATTCAGACCAACGTTGCTGCCTTTACTTCTGAAAGCCAGTTTCATTGCTTCCATGACCTTTTCTTCGCCGTAATCATCCACCATGTAGCCGATTCTTTGCGCTTCGATGGTACCGATTGAACGAGCAACCTTATTTTCAAATAGCTCAAAAGCGTTTTTCATTTTTGGATCAACTCCCTGCGTTTCTTTTGGTGCTTGTGCCGGTTCAGGAACAGACTTTTCAGATGGTTCCTGCTCCGTTACAGGCGTTTCAAATGAAATTAGCCTGTATTGCCCTGCCTTTCTCCCCTGCGGCTTATATTCAATTCTTTTTAGATCAATCAGCATCTTTCTGTGTTTGATCAACGTATTTTCGGAAATCTCGATCTTTGCTTGCAAAGTGGTATTTGAAGTGGTGAACCACTCCCGCCACCCTGCCTTGTTGTTGATGTGCAAAAGATGAAACCATAATGCTTGAGTTGTAGCAGACAACGGATTCGTTTCTAGCCAATTCATGAAGCCGTTCATTTCTTTCAGGTAGTTCATGGCTCACCTACTTCCTTTCACACAATGCTGTCATTCCGCTGATGCGGACTAAACGTAAGCCAGGTTCATTTGTTCTGAGATAGCCTTCGACGTAAGCACGAAACAGCTGCGCACGATTCGGCGCCCCTTCCGCTAGCCACTTGTAACAGAAGGGGATGCTAACCTTAATCAAATGGGAGGTCATCGTCACTGATGTCTACAGGCTTGCCATCAAAAGGATCGGCATCCTGCGCGCTTGGTTTTTCCTCTGATACTTCTGCGTCAATGATTTCTGGCTCAGACATTTCGTCAGTGATGTCAATGCGCTCTCGTGCCTCATCGTCCTCAATGACAGCCTTCTGCATTTCCACTGACAAGATGCCCCATTTACTCAGAATCGCTTTCAAAACAGTTTTTAATGCCATTGCATCCCAATCGTTTTTCCAGCCGAAGTCCGACTTACTAAATTTCTTTTTATGCTTTTCAACTTGCGCCTTTGTCCAATACACTGTTTTCCGGAAACCGTTTAAAAGTTCGAAGTAAGCAGCGTAACCAATAACCGCATCTGATTCCCGTTTTTCAAAATCAATTTCTATTTCCTCGGTTAATGGGTTCCACTTTTGCAATTCTCCTTCATGGACCGGTATGCAATTGATGAATTTATACTGGCCTGTACGCAAAGCCAGCTGAATGTACCCCTTGTATCCAAGCTGGAATTGGGCACGGCCGCCATACGGAACAATCCAGGCATATCCTAAGTTCTTATCAACTGGCAGATCAAGCGTAGCAGCTACCATAGCCGATGAAATCACGCTCATAGGCTCTGCCTTCTGGAGCATCTTTTCACCGTTGTAAAGGCTCAGAATTGACGCTGTGAATTGGGAAGCCCTTTTCCCTAGAACTTCTTCGAAACGATTCATGACTGCCGGAGAAGAAAGCAGACCTTTCATCGTTGTTCCTTGCTGTTGTGCTGGAGCACTGTTTTGTTTCTTCTGGATATTGCTTTTCAGCGATTGATTTGTAGCCATATTTAGCTAACCTCCTTGATTCCAAAGCGTCTAAATTGAACTTCTTTAGTGACTTTCTCGTATACATCAGGAAACTGCTCTTTGAGTTTCTTTGAGTCAATCCGATTAGTTGAAACTGACTTCCAGCTAGTTTGATAGTTTCCGATGAAGCCGTATTCTGCTTCCTTCATTTCGTGTTTGATCTGGTTTTCTAATTCCTTAGCCTGCAATTGAAGTTCATTGATCTGATCTTTGAGCTGCAAATATTGCTGAATGCGTGTTTTATTAGCTGAAGTGAGATCAACGACTTTACCGCCCTCTGCCTCGGCATAACGTTGCTTGAGATATTCTTCTGCTGCACTCGAACCATCAAGCACAGGGGCCTGTCCGCTCAATACATTTTCATTCCAAAATTCAATCTCAGCTTGAAAGATCATCGCAATGAGCTCGTCATCACGCTCAATCTCTTTCCAAATGAATTTGTTGCCGCCGATTAGGACGGCGAAGTACGCTTTTTTATATTCAGGCCCCAGCACTCCTAGATAATGCTGGACCTGAACAATATAGCTGTCGGGAATCTCGTCATCTTCCCACTCTTTCAAGTTGTATGCCGACGTGGTTTTGCACTCCAAAATGGCTTTTTCACCAACAATCATTCGGTCAACATTCGCCAGTATAAAATCGTGCTTGGGATGCCTGAGCATCGCTTTTCTCCGTCTAACTTTTTTGCCGCTACGAATCTCAAACTCTTTTGCAACAACGTCTTCAAGAAGCGAGCCAAAGTATGCTGCTTCACTGCCTGATTCGCTTACAGGTACCTGACCTGTTTTGTCTAGCCACAATTCAAACGGTGTTTGCCATTTGTTTATGCCTAAAATAACGGAAGCATCAGAACCGCCTATGCCCTTCCGTCGCTCAAGAAGCCATTCGTCCCGACTCATGTCCGCTGTCGAAGCGAAAACCTCTGCTTGCATCAGACCAGCCCCACCTTTCTCTTGTACTCTTCCGCGTCAAGCCGCTGCCATTCCCGGTAATGGTCCATTGAAGGGAATTGGAATTGTGGTTTGCCCTTACTGAACACAATCGAACCACCGACCTGTCTTAAACGTTGCTGATCCTCTGCACGCTCGCTGAATGCCACTTTAACTGCTTTAGCCATGTATAAAACCTCCATTGATTTTTATGAGGCGTTTTGGTATAATTAAGTAATCAATCAATTTCAAAACGCCTTACCGAGTCCACTTGCCAGAGTGGGCTTTTTTATTGCTCATTTTTAAATTTGAAACCAAGCTGTTCCCTCAGATAACGATCGAGGTTCTCTCTCAAGATCACCGCGCCGCAATCGATTACATAATCATCAACTGGTGTTACTTCATCCCCGAAAAAATCCTTTTGTGTTTCTGGCTCAGTCAGTCTGTCGTGCCAATTGTTTAGGATCATTGGGTTCTCGACTTCCATTTTCCTCAGCTCCTTCGTTTGCTTTAGCAAGTTTTGCAAGACTGTCGATTGCATTCTCTAAAGAGTAAAATTCCTTATGAAGAATACTCACGGCACCTTTGATCTCTTCCTCTGAATATTTCGCGTTTTGGGCATGTCGCAAGAAGCTTGCCGCGAGCTCAAATTTTCTGAGATTCATCCAAAACACCTACTTATCACTGCCAAATTGATGCCCCGCTGTTGCATTTTCATAGCTGTTTCATACAATCGACCTTTATTAGCCAGTCGGCTGATATCCTCAGTAAGAACTTTGATACTCCCGGCGAGACTGATTGCCTCTTCATAATCACCATCACGTAAAGCCTCTAACAACATGATTGAAAGCTCTTCGGCTGATTCGATTTTTCTTGCAGCTGACTCTACATCTGCCTTTAAAAATTGATTGGTTTTCATACTAATACCGCCTTTCTTTCTTCTTGTTTTGCCATTGCAACTCGATCCATTAATGCCTTACGTGTCCACCTGTCAGCCAGTTCTTGCATATTCAGTCCATGACTCCGCACTAACGAATAAATCAGTGTTTTATTTGCTGGGATCAGATCGAATATCTGTTTAATATCTCCCATCGGTAAATCATCTGACCTTCCGGGCCGATCATTTGCCAGCCAGCGCGCCAAATGCTTTGTAGCTTGTAATGCCTCTTCGAGCTGATGAATCATATTGATAACTGCGCTACTTGCGCTCTCATTTAACGCTGGGTCAATAGGCGCCGCTGCTGTTGGATGAAGCTTAAACAAGAAATGTACGAGATCAATATGTTCATAGGCTTCGCAAGCTTCAAACCACTTGATACACAGATCAGGCGTAAGAGGAAAAATACCGTTTTCGACATTGGAGACATATGATTGATCTCTATTCCCAATCACCTTGCCAATTTGATACTGCGACAATCCTGCCCTTTTGCGTTCCCGTCTGAGAATACTTGGTAAATTGTCCATATTGTATGGATTGTTCGACATATGTTCGCCCCCTGATATATTTAGTTTTAATTGGTAAAATTTAAGTAATGAAGGAACTAACTGGCTTGCTGTTTTTTCAGCTTATTGATGATGAAGGCTTGTCCCTTCGGAGTGATGCGCATTGTCAGCCAGGACTTCGGCGTCCCGTTTACTTGGCGCACCCCCTGTGCGATCTCAAAGAAACCTCGCTCGATGTATTCCTGGTATGGCTCATTCTTGTTGGCCATGATCATCTTCCATTCGCGCAGCTTCTGGAACAAACGCTTTTCACCAATCATGATGCCGTTTTTCGAAGCAAGCTTCGCCAGTTCTCTCACAAGCAATGATTTTTCAGCCGCCATCCAACTCTGTGCAAAGTTGACAAGTGGTTCCTGAATCTTCACTGTTTGTTCAAGCTGCTGCCGTTCTTCCTGTTCGCTGATCCATCGCTTTGCCCGGCTGACTGGATCTTCGATCATGTAGGACGGCTGAGTCATTTTTTGCAACTCGGCTTCCATGCGGTTAAACTCCGCAATGTATTTTTCTTTGAATAGCGCTGCTTTTGCGCCCGAGTAACCGAAAACTAAAAATGTGAGTCCATCACGTTTGATTAGATATTTTTTTAACGTTCGACCAGTTGCATCTTGATAATCACTCAACGAAAAATTTCGTTCAGTAAATTCCTTGGAGCAATTGAGTATTTCAATACTTTTTATTACATCGGCGTGTCGTTTTCCGAATACCTTAGCCACTGTCAGGCTGTCTGTTACGGCTTGGTTGCCTTCAATAAAAACGAGTTGATTCACTCTATAGTGCCTCCTTCATATTTGCTTGTTCCTGAGCTTCAATCCACGCATCTATATTGTGTTTGGTGAAGAAAATACGTGTGCGCACTCTAAAGTGAGGAATTTGCTTTTCGCGAACCATTGCGTAAACCGTGTCGTGGTGAACACCAAGGTATTCAGCTGCTTCTTGGACTGTCATTGTGTTGCGAGTCATTTCGGAACCTCCTATGCTGTAATCTTTTTACCCTGCAATTCGTGGTGTTGATTTTCAAAAAAAATTTGCTGAACAGTTTTTTGATAATAATCAGCCAATTTTATTTTTATTTCATCCCGCGGAATACGCTGCCCAGTTTCATACATTTGTAAAGCACTTACACTTATTTCAACTGCTTTAGCTACCTCACTACGGGACTTTTCTGCTCTTAAACTAAGAAGCCTTTTGCCGATAAGCTTTTTGTCCAATCAAGTCACCTCCTACACAATACGTGGTGTTATTGGTTATTATATTAAACCACGCGTTTCGTGGCGTCAACACTTTTCGTGGTGTTTTTTTAAAAAACACGTTTCGTGTGGTATTATCAAACCAGGTGATGACTGTGAAATTTAATGAGACTCTTAAAAAATTGAGGCGAGAAAAAAACCTCTCTCAAAAAGAATTAGGTAATAAATTAGGTTTAGCCGAGAGTACTATCGGGATGTATGAACAAGGAAAAAGACAACCTGACTACGAAACCCTTCTAAAAATTGCTAATTTTTTTGAGGTAACTGTGGATTTCCTTTTGGGCAACCCTACAGGTGAATCAATCGTCAAAGAAACAGGAGCCCCTTACAATATCAGCGATCCAGACTTACAAATAGCCTTTAAAGATGCATCTGACTTTTCAGAAGAAGCACGTAGACAAGCTATTGATTTTATCAAGTACCTAAAAGAGAAGGAAAAAGCAAAAGGACGTAAAACTCAAAATTCGTCTGATGAGTAAACAGAAGCAAAAAGTAATTACATAACAAATGCTTTATCTTTATTTATTATTATTGTTTTGTTTAGTTTAATTAATGCTGAACATTTCGCCTCAAAATTTGAGGTGAACTATTCAGTTGAAACCATTTCAACCTCAAATTTTGAGGTATTCTTTGAGGTTATTTTTACTTTCAACCGCAATTTTTGAGGTTAACTATTAAGGGTTTGATATCCAAAAAACAGATAAAAAAAGTAAAATGACCCTTAATTTGGTCGATACAGAGAAAGAGAATGCACTTCATTATAAAAGGGGAAATTACAATTGAAAAAATGGTTGCTAGGTGTAGGAGTTTTAACATTAAGCCTTTCACTGACTGCTTGCGGCTCCACAACAACTTCTGAAAAAAACACAGAGTCATCACAACAGACAGTTGAAAAACAATCAAATGAGACGAGCAAATCTAATTCGAATTCAGCCAAAAGCACAGAAAATAAAAAGAATTTAGTTGACGCTACTCTAGAAAAGTCAATCGATGGAGACACAATTAAGGTTAAATTTAAAGGGAAATCTGAAACAGTTCGTTACCTGTTGGTTGATACGCCAGAAACAAAAAAACCTAATTCATGTGTTCAGCCTTATGGAGAGGATGCCTCTAAGAGGAACAAAGAGTTAGTTAGCAATGGCAAACTACAATTAGAGTTTGATAAAGGTGACCAAAGAGACAAATATGGAAGAATGCTTGCTTACGTTTATGTAGACGGTAAATCAGTACAAGAAACATTATTAAAAGAAGGTCTAGCAAGAGTAGCCTATGTGTACGAACCAAACACAAAATACATAGATCAATTTGAAAAAGACGAACAGCAAGCAAAAACAGAGAAATTATCCATTTGGAGTAAAAATGGATACGTGACTGATAAAGGATTTAATGGATGTGTTAAACAAAAAACAACCGCTGTAAAAAAAGATACTACTTCTAAACAATCTACATCACAGCCATCAACTTCAAAAGATTCAACTGCTAGTTCGGCAGAAACTGTTAACGATACAGCTGATGTTCCAGCTTCTTCTGCTACTTCGTCAGGTGGATCAGAGAGCTTTGCGAACTGCACTGAACTAAGAAAAAAATATCCTAATGGTGTTCCGAGTTCACATCCAGCATACCAATCGAAAATGGATCGTGATCATGATAACTATGCTTGTGAGCGATGAATAGAGGAGATTAGTGATGGCACAAAAATTTCAAAAACTAAACTATAAGTATGGAATCATAGACTATCCAATATTTCTTAAAGAGCTTGAATCTATCATTCAAGAATTCCCTAAATCAGAAAGAAAGTTTTACGAATATGCAATTAAAGCTTTAAAAAAAGAAGTTGGTAAAAAGGAAAAGATTCTACATATAACTTCTGCCGATCCGAAGTTGACTAAATTTGGTTTTATGGTTATCACTGAAAAGAAACTTTTATTTGTCATTATGAAAGGCGGTATTTTCGGTGGTGCCGATACTGAAGTTGTTGAATTTAAAAGTATCAAAGAAGTTGACTTTGACATTGCCCCAAATCCATTGGGAATGGCTACAATGCAATTGGGAATTCTCCATTTGAAAATCAAAGGTAAGCTTGGAATGAGTAGCAAGCGCACCATTAGAAATATTGATGAACATTCTCTTGATAGAATAGTATCTATTCTAAGAGACCAAATAAAATAAGCCCGGTTTGGGCTTTTCTTTCACACCAAAAACAGAACATATATTCCCATATGGCGGTGTTTATTATGGCAATCCAGTTATCACATCTAGAAGAAGAAGTAAAAAAGATTTATACAAAATTAAATATGCTTACTCCCGAGGATATAGATCTTGAACGCATTGCCGCTGCTTTTAAGATATGGATTCATTATGAGAAAGCTAATAGCAGCATGTTTTGTATCAATGGGCTTTATAGCATGGTTTTGGATATTAGTGCTTCACCACAAGAGCAATGGCAAGACTTCGTTCACGAACTCGCCCACGTGCTGAAGCATGCCGGAAACCAATTTAATATGAACAGAATGTTTAGAGAGCTTCAAGAATATCAAGCCAATAGTTTCATGTATCACTTTTGTGTACCGACATTCATGCTCGAAAAGATTTCGTTGCCGTGCATGCAATCGGAGGCTATAAAGTTAATTGGGGATACCTTTAACGTCACATACCCTTTCGCAGCTAAACGGCTTGAAATGTACAAAAGAAAACAGTTTTCTATTCTCTGGCATCAAAAGCTCTATCAAGCAAATTAATTTAGACAAGGAGGTAGCCACATGGCTAGTATTGAAAGACGCAGTGAAAAATCTTTTAGATTAATAGTCGAAAATGGTTATGACGCAAACGGTAAAAGAGATAGAAAAAAGAAATCGATCCGTATCGAAGATCCAAAAATATTAAAGTCTAAACGGAAATTACAGGATTATCTCGAAGATCAGCTGCACCGTTTCAGAATTGAAGTAGAGGCCGGCGAGTATATTGCTCCTGAAAAAGCTACCTTTGAATCATTTGCGGAGAAATGGGTTGAAAAGAAACTCTTTAATAAAAATGGAAAACCTTACTCTTATACAACATCTGTTAAGTATTCAAATCACTTAAACAATCACATCCTCCCAGCATTAGGTCATAAAAAAATAGACAAAATAAAAAGTCTTCATATTGTTGATTTTATTGATGATTTATCTAAAGATGGAGCTAGAAAAGATGGGAAGCCTGGCGGATTAGGAGATCAAACAATCAAAGATATATTTAAAATTCTGCAAGCATTGTTTAAAACCGCAACAGAGGAATGGAAATTGATAAAAGATGATCCTATGGAAGGATTGAGTTCACCTGAAGCTGAGAATAAGGAAATGAACTTTCTTGAATCGGAAGAAGCAGCTGAATGTATTAAAGTGTTGTATGAAATAGATATTAAATGGCGCTTATATTATCTTGCAGCCTTGATCGGGGGGCTTCGTAGAGGAGAAGCTCTTGCTTGTGAGTGGCACTTGGATGTAGATTGGGACAAAGGTGGAATATACGTAAATAGATCAATTTCTAAAACAATTAACGGAGAGCCTCACGTCAAAAGCCCAAAGTCAAAAAGTTCTCAACGATTCGTTAAAATGCCTGATTTTTATATGGAAGAGTTGGCAAAATATTATCGCATATGGAAAAAGGAAAAATTGTTACTTGGCGATGCCTGGGAAGGCGGAGAACATCAATATGTATTTCACAGTGGGAAAGGAAAACCTTACTACTATACAACCCCTACCGCAAAATGGACTAAAATAAAAAAGAAGTACGGCCTAAAAGATGTTCGTCTTCATGACTTGCGGCATACTATGGTGGCTCTCCTTATGGAAGCTGGCGAAAGTCTCAGTGCTATTCAAAGAAGAGCTGGACATGCCAGTGCTCGAACAACTAGTGATATTTATGGTCATGTTACCGAGAAACTCGAAAATAGCACAGTAAAACACTTTAACCAGTTCGATCCTAGAAACCTAGCACAAAGACAGAGTTGATTTTGAATTCCCCTTCAAAATCAACTCAAAAAAATAATTTCGTCCCCAATTCGTCCCCAACTCGATTAATGATGACAAAATCAATAAATAAGCAAAGTAAAAAACCCTTGCTACGCAAGGGTTTAAGC
>NZ_NSDH01000022.1:0-60086 GCF_002289525.1 Bacillus sp. 7705b
TGTGTTGCTGGGTATGTTGTTGTCTTTCTGACAAGTTCTATTATATAACCTTCCCTTCTATTCGTCAACTGCTTTTTTAGAAAAACTTTTTTTCGGACTTGCTGTTATGTTCATCGGCTATTATAATATGTCTTAATTTTCTAACAATAGGGGTGATGGGGTTTTGCATTCTTTGATTTCTTCTGATGATGTATGGGTATTATGGGGATTTATTGCAGTGTGGGCGGCAGTGAGCATCTGGCTGGAGCAGCGGTTTAAGTGGGCTTCCGCTGTGTCAGGGGCTATTATCGCACTGGCAGGTGCAATGGTGTTTACAAATATAGGAGTGCTTCCTGTTGAATCGCCTGTATACGACACCGTATGGTCATATGTAGTGCCGCTTGCGATTCCTCTTTTGCTGTTTCAGATCAATGTGCGGCAGATTTTTAAGGAAAGCAGGCGTTTGCTGTTTATTTTTCTTATAAGCTCCTTAGGGACAGTGGTTGGCAGCATCTTCGCTTTTTTTCTATTAAAACAGCATATTCCCTATCTAGATAAGATCGGCGGGATGATCAGTGCCTCCTATATTGGCGGCGGGATTAATTTTGCAGCGATGGCTGCGAAATTTGAGACACCGGGCGAATATGTGTCAGCAACCGTTGTGGCAGATAACTTTATGATGGCGCTGTTGTTTTTTATTTTAATCAGCATTCCTGCACTCAAATGGTTTCGCCGTCATTATGCGATGCCGTTTGAAGATCAGGCAAAAGCGGAAGGAAACAGCGGTAACAGCGCGGAAAGCTATTGGAAGCGGAAAGACATTTCATTAAAGGACATTGCCTTTAACGCTGGAGCTGCTTTTGCTCTTGTTGCGGTAAGCGGTAAGGTTTCCGGCTATTTCAAAATTACGTTCTCTCACCCCCTTTTGACCGGGACGCTTGGCGATCAGTACCTTGTGCTTACGTCTTTATCCGTTCTTATCATCTTTCTGTCCCTCGTTTTTTTGAAAGGCTCAATGGATCTCAGGAGCTTGGCACCTACTTGATTTATTTGTTTTTTGTGGTGATTGGCATTCCTGCAGATCTCCGGTTAATCATCACAAATGCGCCTCTTATTCTCTTATTTGTCTTTATCATCGCCATCAGCAATTTAGCGGTTTCCTTAGCTGTCGGTAAATTGTTCCGCGTGCGCCTTGAGGAAATTCTGCTTGCCGTAAACGCCACAGTCGGCGGCCCTACGACAGCAGCTGCGATGGCGATTGCCAAAGGATGGCGGGAGCTTGTTGCACCGATTATGCTGGTCGGCACACTCGGCTACTTGATCGGCAATTATGTTGGCACCTTTATGGGAAATTGGTTTTCTTCCTTTTTATAAAAAGGATTTTCACACTTTCCTCAGAATACTATGTAAGAGAAACGGAGAGATCACTGTATGTTAAAAGGACATACCATTTATATAAGACCTTTAGAAACAGAAGATGCTGAAGAGAATCTTCGGCTGCAAAGCGAAAACCGGGCATTTTTTGAACAGTTCTCCATGATTCGCGCAGACGATTACTATACGATTGAAGGGCAGAGATAAAGGATCGAACAATATCAGCAAAGGCTGGTAAATGACCAAGAGTATCACTTCGGCATCTTCACAAATAAAGACCATACATTAATCGGGACGGTTTCCCTTTTCCAAATCATCCGCGGAGCGCTGCAATGCGCGTTTATTGGATACTTTTTAGATAAAGCCCATAACGGAAAGGGCCTTATGACAGAGGCGGTCAGACTGATTGTTGATTATGCGTTTCACGATTTGAAACTGCATCGCATTGAAGCCGGTGTCATGCCTCGCAATCTGGGGTCCATGCGCGTATTAGAAAAAGCGGGATTTCATAAAGAGGGTATTGCCCGAAAAAACGTGAAAATCAATGGAAAATGGGAGGATCATCAAGTACTGGCGATTCTGAATCCTGATGATGAAAAATAAAAAAGAAGCCGGGATATCGCCCGGCTTCTTTTTTAACGCGCAGCTACGGGCCAATTTCTTTCAGCGCTTGTTCGAAATCACGTTCTAAATCATCTGCATGTTCGACTCCCACACTTAGACGGAGCAGGCCGTCTGTGATGCCGCGTTTTTCACGCTCTTCCTTAGGCATTGCCGCGTGAGACATCGTTGCCGGATAGGACAAAATCGATTCGACGGCGCCAAGGCTCACAGCAAAGACCGGAAGTGATACATTCTCTACTAATTTCTTAACGGCCTTTTTGCTTTCAAGCTCAAAAGAAAGCACAGCACCCGCTCCCATCGACTGACTTTTATGGGTTTGGGCCCCCGGATGATCAGACAGCCCCGGATAATACACGCGTTTCACCGCCGGATGCTTCCGGAAAAATTCCGCAAGCCGCTGCGCTGTTTGGCTCGCTTTTTCTAAACGGACCTGCAATGTTTTTAAGCCGCGCAGCACGAGCCAGCAATCTTGCACGCCAAGGACGGCGCCGAACGAGTTTTGCAGCTTATACAGCTGCTTCCCAAGCTCTTCATCCTTGACAGCAGCCAGTCCTGACAGCACATCGCTGTGTCCGCTCAGGAATTTTGTTGCGCTGTGAAGCACAATATCCACGCCGAGATCAAGCGGACGCTGCAGTGCCGGTGTCATGAATGTATTATCCAGAAAGGTCAGACAGCCGTTTTCTTTTGCAAGCTGGACAACCGCTTTAATATCAGTAATTCCAAGTGTCGGATTTGACGGTGTCTCCATATAAATGACCTTTGTGTTTGGCTGGATATTCCGTGCCACTTCGTTGATATCCGTCATATCAACAAACGTGTGCTCAATGCCAAAACGGGTCAAAACCTCTGTCACCATGCGGAAGGTTCCGCCGTATACATCTTCTGTCACAAGAATGTGATCGCCCTGTGAGAGAAGTAAAAATGCTGTTGAGATCGCAGCCATGCCTGAACTGAAAGCAAACCCTCTCGTTCCGCCTTCCAGTGCGGCAATTGTTTCTTCGAGAGCTGTTCTTGTCGGCGTGCCTGAGCGGCTGTAATCATATGCGCCAAATTCTTCAAATGAAGATTGATGGAAGGTCGAGGCGTGCTGGATCGGTACACTGACCGCCCCGGTTGCACCGTCTGTTTTAAATGGATTGTGCACGAGCTGGGTTTCCAGCGTCCAATTGTGATTACTCAAATGAAACAGCTCCCTCTTTGACCTGACATAAAGCCTGTTTTAGGTCCTCTTTTAAATCTTCCGCATGTTCAATTCCGACTGAAAAACGCAGCAGACGGTTGCAGACACCGTTTGCGATACGGATTTCTTCAGGAATATCCATGTGCGTCTGTGTGGCAGGGTATGTAATAAAGCTCTCCACCCCGCCGAGGCTTTCTGCAAAGCAAATCGTTTTCAGTGTTTTTAGAAATGGATTCACCCACTCTTCTTTTTGCAGACGGAAGGATAGCATGCCTCCTTTTCCCGGGTAAAGCACATCCTTGATTTCTTCTTGCTCTTCTAAAAAGGCCGCAAGCTCTTGCGCGTTCTCCTGATGCTGGCGCATTCTGAGACTGAGCGTCTTCATTCCTCTCATCAAAAGCCATGAGTCAAACGGAGGCAGGACCGCGCCGATGGCGTTTTGATGCTGAAACATTTCTTCTCCAAGCTGTTCATCCTTTACAACAACAAGGCCTGCGAGCAAATCGTTATGGCCGCCTAAATATTTGGTTGCGCTGTGAATGACAATGTCGGCTCCGAGCTCAAGCGGACGCTGCAAAACCGGTGTATAAAATGTGTTATCAACAATCACCAGAAGACCGTGCTCTTTTGAGATCCGGGCGATCTTTTCAATGTCCGCCTCCTGCATCAGCGGATTTGTCGGTGTTTCCACAAACACCGCTTTTGTATTTGGTGTAATCTTGGAGCGTAAACAGTCCTCATCGCTGAAATCATCATAATAAAAGGTCAAGCCGTATTTTTTCCATTCATTTTCAAACAGACGGTACGTGCCGCCATACAAATCCGATGAAACGATCAGTTCATCCCCGCTTTTAAACAGCGCCATAATCGTTTGAATCGCGGCCATTCCCGAACTGAAGGCAAGCCCTCTCGCTCCGTTTTCTAAACTGGCAATCGCGTCCTCAACAAGCTGGCGTGTCGGGTTTTTTGTCCGAACATAATCAAATCCGGTCGATTCGCCGATCCCTCTGTGGCGGTATGCAGTTGATAAATAAATAGGGGGACTCACTGTTCCCGTTACTTCGTCGCTTCGGTTTCCGATTTGGGCTAATTTCGTTTCAACGTGCTGTGACATATAGCTGACACCTTCCCTTTTCAAAATAAAAACCCCTTCTTCATAAGAAGAAGGGGTTTAACGCTTCTTCTTATCTTCCAAGCATAGTACGCTTGCTGGATTTAGCACCTTGGCGCTTTGCACGTATGCAAAACAAGCCGGTTGCTGAGGTTTCTAAGGGCCAGTCCCTCCACCTCTCACGATAAGAAATATCGATTTCAATTTTCTGATTGTTTTATATTAGCGCAATTTGCAGTTTATTTCAATACTTTTTTCTTCGGGCACCGAACTGTTTAAAGAGAGAAATTTCTAATAATTCATGGTACAATAATTTCAAACGCAAGAAAGTCTAGTGATGTCCTGGAGGAATGTATTATGGCACCGAAAAACGGCACAGTTCAAGAAAAGAAGCTCTTTTCAAAAGAGCTTAACGAGGAAATGACAGTACTCGTTTATCTGCCGTCAAACTACTCCCCTCTTTATAAATATCATCTTATTATCGCGCAGGACGGCCACGATTATTTCAGGCTGGGGAGAATCGGCAGACAAGTGGAGGAATTGCTGTCCAAAAGAGAAATAGACCGATGCATTATTATCGGTGTTCCTTACAAGGATGTAAAAGAACGCAGAAAAACCTATCATCCGGAAGGTTCTAAGTTTTCGGCATATAAACGATTTATTGCCCACGAGCTAGTTCCTTTTGCGGACCATGAATTTCCGACGTACCAAGTCGGCTACGGGCGGACACTGATCGGTGATTCTCTCGGAGCGACCGTTTCTCTTATGACAGCGCTTGATTATCCGAATATGTTTGGTAACATCATCATGCAGTCTCCCTATGTAGATCAACATGTATTAAAAGCCGTGAAACAGTCAGACGACATTAAACACCTCTCTCTTTATCACCAAATCGGAACAAAAGAAACAGACGTCCATACGACAGACGGCAATATTTTGGACTTCACAGAACCGAATCAGGAGCTGAAAAAGCTTTTGGAGGAAAAGCTTTCCGATTATTATTTTGAGCCATTTGACGGAGACCACAAGTGGACATACTGGCAGCCGCTCATTACGCCGGCTCTGAAAAAAATGCTCTAACATACTTTATTTTCAGGAGGGACATACTATGAAATACGGAATTGTTTTATTTCCATCAAAAAAACTGCAAGATCTCGCGAACTCTTACAGAAAGCGCTATGATCCGAGCTATTCCCTGATCCCGCCTCATTTGACGCTGAGATCTTCATTTGAATTTACAGAAGAGGAAGCCGGTGAATTGGTATCACAATTGAGAGAAATCGCTAAAGAATCTCATCCGATTGTTCTCAAAATGACCAAATACAGTTCTTTTGCGCCTGTCAATAATGTCATTTACATTAAAGCAGAACCGACGGAAGAATTAAAAACACTGAATGAAAAACTTTACACCGGTGTATTAGCCGGTAATCAGGAATACAATTTTGTTCCGCATGTGACGGTCGGCCAAAACCTTTCCGACGATGAGCATTCGGATGTATTAGGGCAGTTAAAAATGCAGGAAGTATCTCATGAAGAAATTGTTGACCGTTTTCATCTGCTGTATCAATTGGAAAACGGTTCGTGGACGGTATATGAAACGTTCCTGTTAGGCGGAGGAGAATAAACGATTGGAAGCAGTTATCGCAAAAAATGAAGAACAAATGAAAGATGCATTTTATGTAAGAAAAGAAGTCTTTGTCAAAGAACAAAACGTACCAGCTGAAGAAGAAATTGATGAGCTAGAAAACGAATCAGAGCATATTGTGGTATATGACGGAGATCAGCCGGTCGGCGCCGGAAGATGGCGGCTAAAGAACGGATACGGCAAATTAGAGCGAATTTGTGTCTTAAAAAGCCACCGCTCAGCCGGTGTCGGCGGCATCATTATGAAAGCGCTGGAAAAAGCGGCAGCAGACGGCGGTGCTTCAGGTTTTATGTTAAATGCGCAGACACAAGCAGTGCCATTTTACAAAAAACATGGATATCGGGTGCTGTCTGAAGAGGAATTTCTCGATGCCGGCATTCCCCATTTGCAAATGATTAAGGATTAAACACCATCCGGGTCTTCTGAGATCCGGATTTTTTCGCATATAAAAAACCGCTCTCTCATGTGAACGGTTTTTTATACATATCGATTAATAGATGTGCCTATCCCTTTTTCTCGAAATCTTTTATAAAGAGAGCGCTTACGTTTTGCCTCGTTTACTTTCCTTTCAGCAGCCGTTAGATTCTCCTGCTGCTTTTCAAGTTCCTTGTATACCCGCTGAAATGGGACATAGCTGATCTTCTCTGTTCCGGCATAATCCTGTTTATGGCCTATTGTGCGATTGGCATATTGAGCGTATTGCTGGTTCTGAATTTGACCTGCATATATCATACGATCCCCACCCTTCTGCTGTTCTTTTCCCTTAAACTTACTTTTTGAAACACGTTTCTTTTGATATGATAGTCTTTGTCTGTAATGAACACCTTTTTATTGGGAGGACCCCTTTTTGAAATGCGCCCGACTGAATGATCGAACAATACATTTACATACATATTCGAGAGAACATTATCAATTCCTCTATGAAGAAGGAATAAAAGGGAATTTATCTTGTTCTCATTGCGGAAAGCCTGTTTTGTTAAGGCTCAACATCGCTGAACCGCCTGCATTTATTCACCGGCAGCCTGGTGATTTCCCGGCGTGTGAGGAAGCCTGCGAACCGAAACCGGCGAAAGAAGAGAGAAAAGAAGACTTTCAGGAATCCGGCGTCTTTCGTTTGCCTAAAGGAAAAGCGATATCAGCTGATTCGGCACCCGGTGTCACGGAATGGCAGACTCCAAGACATATTAAACCTGGTACACCTTTTATAAAAAGACCGGAAACACCTGATATGAGCCTTTTTCCGACTGTCGGCTTAAACACAGATCAGCTGAAAGCTGTCACGGAAACGGAAGGCCCTTTATTGGTGCTTGCCGGTGCAGGAAGCGGAAAAACACGTGTGCTGACCGCGCGCGCTGCCCACATGATCGAACACTTAGACATACCGCCGGAACATATGCTGCTTGTCACCTTTACAACAAAAGCCGTCGCGGAAATGAAAGATCGCATGGCGAAGCAGTACGGATTACAGCCGTCAAAAGTCAGAAGACTTGTCACCGGAACATTCCACAGCTTGTTTTATAAAATCCTGTATCACTATGATTCTGCCAAATGGAATGGCGAACATTTGCTGAAAATGGAGTGGCAAAAGGAACAATATATGAAAAAAGCACTCTATGAAGAAGGCGTAGATGAGAAAGAGTTCCCTGTCGATCAGGCTTTGCAGCAAATCGGCTTCTGGAAAAACACTTATTTGCCGAATGAACGTATTCCTTTAAAGGATGAGTGGGAAAAACAAGTCTACCGCCTATACGAATATTATGAGCGCCAGAAAAAAGAACACCGCCAATTTGATTTTGATGATATGGCGTCAGCCTGCTATGAACTGTTTATCGAACGGCCTGACCTTCTGGAGCAATATCAATCTAGGTTTACGTATATTTTAATCGATGAGTTTCAGGACATTAATCCGGTTCAATATAAAATCATGCAAATGCTGGCGAGTCCGGAACAAAACCTGTGCTGTGTCGGTGACGATGATCAGTCAATCTATGCGTTTCGCGGCAGCAGCCCTTCTTTTATTCTGGATTTTCAAAAGGATTATCCCGGTGCCAAAACAATCTATTTAACAGCGAACTACCGTTCAACACATCCGATCGTTTCCAGTGCTGATATTGTCGTGAAAAAGAACAAAAACAGGTATGCCAAGATGCTGGAAGCCGCTCGTGACGACGCGCAGGTCCCTGTGCTGTTTTATCCTTATGACGAAGAAGAAGAAGCGACCATGGTGGTTTCCGATATGAAAGAAAAAATTCAAAACGGCGCAAAACCTGAAGATTTTGCGGTTCTCTACCGGACAAACAGCGCCGGCCGCGCCATTTATGAAAGGCTTCATCAATCATCAATTCCGTATACCGCAGATCGCGGCGTCCAGTCCTTTTACAGCAGAAGGATCGTCCGCCAGATACTCGCATACTTGTACGCAAGCCAAAACGAGGATGATACTGAAGCGATTAAACACTTGCTGCCTGCCTTATTTCTAAAACAGTCTGCATTAAACACGCTGAAGGCGCTCTCGATTACCGAGGATTGCTCAATGATCAAGGCGCTGGCCAAACTGCCGGATCTGAAGCCGTTCCAGCTGGATAAAATCAAAAAAATCGTGCCCTTTTTCGCAAGCATCCGCACCATGAAGCCGGTGGAAGCCATTACCTTTGCCGAAGGAAAAATGGGCTTCTCCGAATACTTAAAAAAACGGGGCAACGAAGGAAATAAGCTGGAAAAAGGCTCTGATGACCTGCGTGACGTCAAGGTTGTCGCCAAAAAATTCAAAACCATCCCTGACTTTCTCGCCCATGTTGATCACATGCGGGCTGCTAAAAAAAACAAAACGGATGAAAACGGTGTGCAGCTGATGACCATTCACCGGTCAAAGGGCCTCGAATTCAAAACCGTCTATGTATTAGGTACGGTAGACGGCTCCATCCCGCATGATTTCTCACTAGAAACAGCGAGAAAGGGAGACGAAGCTCCGCTTGAAGAAGAAAGACGCCTTCTGTATGTTGCAATGACACGGGCCAAACAGCATTTATATTTGTCTTGTCCCGCAAACAGGCGCGGCAAAACAGCCCACCGTTCAAGGTTTTTGTATCCTCTTTTGCAGCAAACGAGACAGCCTTTGCCCAAATAAACAGCCCGGCAGTGATACTGCCGGGTTTTTCACTGTAAAAAAGGCCCGCTGCCCAGGCCATCCGCTTATTTATTATCCAACATTTTAGAAATCGTTCCAAAATCAAGCTTTTCTTTTCCGCTTGTAATGGACTGGACAATCTTATCTTCCATTTCTTTCGGCACGCGTCTGTTTGCCAGCTGCGCCACGCGTTTAATGACGCTACGGACTGTGTTTTCATCTTTAAAATTGGCGTTTTGAAGTGATCCTGCAAGATTCATGACATCCTGCATGTTCACGCCTGTTTTCTTTTCAATGTTCTTAAAAAATTGATTATCCATGATACGCCTCCTTTTGGCGGAGTAATACAGTATTGTATGAACGCTTTACGCATAATGTGATAATTTGCAATCAAAAATAAGTTACTGATTTAAAAAGCAGCAAAGGGTACATAAAGTAGGAAGAAGCACGGGAATCATCCGCACTTCCTCCTTCATTCATTTCTTAGTAGTTAAAAAAAGATGCACCTACGATGATGAGAAGAATGAACAGTACGACCACAAGAACGAATGTTGAACCGTAACCGCCTGAATATCCTCCAGCATAACCGCCGCCGTAGCAGCCGCCTCCGTAACCAAACCCCATAACTAAGCACCTCCTTTACTCTCTATACACTATGTGAGACATCATGATCGGCTTGGATATTCGCATAGGGCGCTTGCGGATTTATGATGGATCATGCTGAGCCTGCCGTTTTTTCAGTAAGGCTTCCGTCTTTTCAGCCAATTCTTCAATTTCTTGTTCAAACGACAGGCCGGCTTCGTCAAATAAAGCCAATTCCTTTTCAATATGTTTGATCGTCTTGTCATGTTTGTTTTGCTTTTGATCGTGCGGTCCATACCTGCCCTCTATGAATTTTTCAAACTCGTTCATGAGATCCCCCCCTCTCATGACATATGCTGAGCGTATCAGCATTGTTAAAAAAACAAAAAACCGGACATCTCCGGTCTCTTGTCAGTGTCAAGCTATTGAGGTTTTTTCTTTTTACTGCCGCATCCGCAGCCTTTCTTTTTGATCTTTTTTGTTTGATACGATGAATCTGTATATGGAGTTTTTTGGGAAGGTTTGTTAAATTGATTCACTTTGATCCCTTCCTTTCCTTATGTCATATATGCTATTTTATGCGGATACTGACGGAAAGTTGCTGGTGGGAATGCCTCATTCCTGCAGCCATTTTGATACAAGGGTTTCAATAATACCGGCCAGCCCTGCGATTGCCAGCAGCAAAACCAGCCACTGGGCCGCCTCTGGAATAAAGGCCTGGCACAAAATCAAAAAGCCGGCGCACCACACGCCTGTGCACCAATAGCAGCTCAGCAATTCACCGATAAACGCCCTCACACCCGTTCCCTTTATGACAATATACGTTTCAATGTTCCCGTCCGCGTCCTTTTCCTCCTTCTCTTCATGAAAAAGGCTGCGCAGCGGCGCCATAATCGTATCAAACACGAAAAGACGCGCGAGCCGGAAGACCGCAAGCGAAAGAAGGAAAAGAGACAGCCAATTGATAACCACTGGTTCACTCCTTTCATCATCCCCTTCACATATATGCAGAAACCCTAGCTTTCATGAATTTGTATCTTGTCCTGTTGAAAATTGGTTATTTTTCTTATTCCGCTCTGCACTTGTTCTGCATTATATACAGTATGGATAAGAAAGGAGTGAAGGTTATGTCATTTGAAGAAGAAGTTGAATCCCTGCATCCTGAAATATTTGAGCAATTATCAAGCGAATTCGAGCAGCAGATCGAAGTCATTGATTGCGAAAATATCACAGTAGATACGTCACATATAACAGCTGCCCTTTCTATACAAGCCTTGGTCACAACAATGATTATCCTGGCAACACAGCTCGTCATCGCCGACGAGAACTTAGCTGACGCAGTCGCAAGCGAAATACTCATCCTCGATAACTCCCAAATCAAAAAAAGAACCATCATTAAAATTATCAACAGCCGAAACATCAAAATTACTTTATCTGCCGACGAAATAATAACCTTTGTACAAATTTTGCTTCAGGTGCTAAACAGCATTCTCAATGAACTTGACGTCCTTTAACCCTTTCTTTTCATAAACTTAAAAGTCGAGGTGAAAACAAATGTCAGATAACGATAAATTCAAAGAAGAGCTTGCAAAGCTGCCGGAAGCTGATCCAATGACGAAAATGCTTGTTCAAAATATCTTTCTTAAACACGGCGTCACGAAAGACAAAATGAAAAAAGTATCAGATGAAGAAAAAGAAATGCTCTTGAATCTGGTAAAAGACTTGCAGGCTAAATCAGCTGCATTAGTTGAAAATCAAAAGAAGAAAAAAGAAGAAGCAGCCGCGCAAGAGAAAAAGAACGAAAAACCGCTAAGCCGCAGAGAGCAATTAATTGAACAGCTCAGACAAAGACGGCAAAACAATAACAATTCAAACCAATCATAAAAAATAGGGTTCTTCATCAGGATATATGCCTCAGTCAAAGTAAGAGGCTCGCTCATTTAATAACAGTAAAAGAAAAGGAGGAATAGATATGGAAAGCAGACCATACTCTTGGGTTGCACTTGATCCTGACTGTGACCATCCGTTAGACGAAAAAGATAAAAAAGAAGAAAGAAAATGTAATTGCGATATTTGCTGCAATGGCAATGGATTCGGCGACGACAATGCCTTTATCAATCAAGATCTGGCTCAGGCAAATCTTAACAAACAAGTCTCCGATGAGACAATTATTATCAGAGACTCTTGTGATATCAACGTTACATCAACAGACGTTCAAGCCGTTACATCAGTTGTAACTGCAATTAATGCCGCTGTCGTAACAGCAACTCTCACATCCATTGCAGATGGTGTAATCGCTGAATTAGTCGCACAAGATTTACTGCAGCTGACAGCTAACAAGCAAGTAAACCGCCAAAAACTTCTCATCGAATGCTCCCGCGGCGTAAACGTCTCAACAGTAGATGTCGATATTGCAACACTTGTCTCTACAGCAACAAACACTCTCATTGCCATCCTAGTTATCACACTCGTCCTCTAGGACCTAAAAGCAGAGCTAAAACGCTCTGCTTTTTCTTATTTTCCCAGCATATGATGAATATATAGACGTTCACCCACACCAAGTGAGGCACGAGTACATATGTTGTTAAGGACTAAAGTCAAATACCCTATAAAGAAGGAGCTGAAATCAATGAGCTGCGGAAAAACCCATGGCCGGCATGAGAACTGTGTATGCGATGCAGTGGAAAAGATTTTAGCAGAGCAGGAGGCAGTTGAAGAACAGTGTCCGACTGGCTGCTATACCAACCTTTTAAACCCTACGATTGCTGGAAAAGACACAATTCCGTTTCTCGTTTTTGATAAAAAAGGCGGATTGTTCTCCACATTCGGAAACGTGGGGGGATTTGTGGATGATATGCAATGCTTTGAATCCATTTTCTTCCGCGTTGAAAAATTATGCGATTGCTGTGCAACACTTTCTATTTTACGCCCGGTCGATGTCAAAGGCGATACCTTAAGTGTTTGCCACCCTTGCGACCCGGATTTCTTCGGGCTAGAAAAAACAGATTTTTGCATCGAAGTGGACCTCGGATGCTTCTGTGCGATTCAATGCCTGTCACCAGAGTTAGTTGACAGAACTTCGCCTCATAAAGATAAAAAGCATCATCACAATGGATAAACACTTGTAAAGAGGAATCCCCTTCCAAGCTCTATTACAGGTGCAAATTATTCAGCTGCTTCGAAAGTGAGGCAGCTGACTCTCCATCATTTCGCCAGTCTCAAAATTACAAGGCAGGAGGGATAATATGAGCCAGAAAACATCAAGCTGCGTGCGTGAAGCGGTAGAACAAATTGAAGATCTGCAAAACGCGGTTGAAGAGGATTGCCCGACCGGCTGCCATTCCAAGCTTTTGTCTGTAAGCCATTCATTAGGCGATACAGTGCCTTTTGCAATATTTACATCAAAATCAAAGCCTTTAGTCGCCTTCGGTAATGTCGGCGAGCTGGATAACGGACCTTGCTTTAATACAGTATTTTTTAGAGTGGAAAAAGTTCATGGCAGCTGCGCAACGCTATCCTTATTAATCGCTTTTGACGAACACAAACACATTTTGGACTTCACCGATAAAGACACGATTTGTGAAGTGTTCCGACTTGAAAAAACGCACTACTGCATTGAAGTGGATTTAGACTGCTTCTGCGCGATTAATTGCTTAAATCCCCGTTTAATCAATCGAACACATCATCATTCATGATAAGGCGGAAAAGCTTGCAGATTTGCAGGCTTTTCTCTATGTAAAAAAGCTGCCGGAACGAACTGCCGGGCAGCTTTTTGCTTTCATTAAAAACCTAACGGGTGCAGAGATGTGATATCATCGATCGCCAGCTCAGTCGGAGCGCCGTTTCCGGTCGTCCGAAGCAGAACGGAATCATTTCTTCTTCCGACAATCACGCCTCTGTACGTTTTCCCATTGGCTTCGATCAGACAAAGCGCTCTCGGCATGTTATGCGGCAGTTTTGTTAAAAAGTCGATTTTTTCATGGATGGACATCTTGCTCATCGGTTTTTTCACTTTTCTGGCCGGCGGTGTCTTTTCTTCAGCTTTAGCTGCATTATGCACGGCCTCCGGTTCCTTTTCAGGCTTACGGGCTTCAGGTGCAGGCTCTTCCTTTTTTTCCGCTTCCTGAGGTTGCTGTTTGGCGGTGTCTTCAATTGCCTGCGGCTCTTCTAACGGTTCCTGCTGCTTTTTCTGGTTCTCCGGCTCTCTCGCCTCTTGTTTTTGCTGACTCACTTGTTCCTCTGCCTGTTTTTTCTCTGTTTGCTGAGCATCTTTTGCCTGAATGTCTTCCCGCTCTTTTTCCTCTGTTTCAATTGCACCTTTTACCTGAATGTCTTCCCGCTCTTTTTCATGATAAACCGGCTGTTCCTCTGCTTTTGTCGGAGCCGGTTTGGCTTTTCTTTTAATGACGATCTCCTGCATGGACGAGCGTGTTTCCATATAATCCGGCTGAACAATATACATGAGCGGTTTTTTATCCGCGTTTCTTTTCTTATTAGACATCTTCATCCCTCCGATTCTGTCATATTCTATCTATATGACAGAATGCTGAAAATCAGAAGAAATAAAAAAGCAATCCCTATTTGGGACTGCTTGATGGTGAATCTGCTTAGCGGGCAGTGATATGGAAACCTGAATCAACATGAAGATTTTCACCTGTGATGCCTCGGGACATATCGCTAAATAAAAATGCTGCTGTATCTCCCACCTCTTCAGGTGTAGTCGTGCGGCGTAGCGGCGCACGCTCTTCGATGTCTTTTAAGATGGAGTTGAAGTCACTGATGCCTTTAGCAGACAATGTTCTGATCGGACCGGCAGAAATGCTGTTAACGCGGATATTTTCTTTTCCTAAGTCAGCAGCTAAGTACTTCACACTTGCGTCAAGAGAAGCTTTCGCTACACCCATCACGTTGTAGTTCGGCATAACGAGCTCTCCGCCAAGGTAAGTCAGCGTTACGATGCTTCCGCCTTCAGTCATCATCGGACGCGCCGCTTTTGCGACAGCGGTCAGTGAGTACGAGCTGATGTTGTGAGCTAGAAGGAAGCCCTCACGATTTGTGTTTAGGTATTCGCCGACAAGCTCTTCTTTGTTGGCAAACGCGATACAATGCGCGATACCGTGAATCACACTGACCTGCTCCTTAATGCTTGCGAAACAAGTTTCGATTTCCGCGTCGTTTGTCACGTCGCAAGGAAGGATAATGGAATCGTTCCGCTCCAAAGTTCCAGCGAGTTCATGAACAGATTTCTCCAGGCGTTCACCTGCATATGTGAAAATCAATCGTGCGCCCGCTTCATGTAAAGAGCGCGCAATTCCCCAAGCGATACTGCGTTTGTTGGCTACTCCCATAACAACAATGTTGCGGCCTTCAAGTGAAAAATTCATATGTATAAAGCCTCCTATATTTGTTAAAGACATAGTATTAGTACCTGATCTTAATACCTATCATATCATAACCTTGTCCAGATGAAAAGCGCATACCAAAGTCAAACATGAAAGAGACCACCATAAGCAGGTGGTCTCATCGGTTTATTTTTATACTGTTTCGTTTAAAAGCGAAATGATTTGTCGGTCCGTGGCCCGATCCGATGCCGAGCGTATTTTCCACAGCTTCGCGGACAAAGTTGGCAGCAACCTCGAATGCCTGATGGATGCTGTCTCCTTTAGCGGTTTGGGCTGTTAAAGCCGCAGCAAAGGTGCAGCCTGTGCCATGCGTATGCTTCGTATCGATATAAGGATGGCTGATTTGCATAAACATGTTTCCATCAAAAAGAAGGTCAGTAATGTGATTGTCCTCAGGCTGGTGCCCGCCTTTGATAATCACATGCTGCGCACCCATCTTCACCAGCTGTTCCGCAGCTTTCTTCCGGTCATCAAGCGAACGGATCGCCATACCCGTCAGCGCTTCTGCTTCCGGCACATTCGGCGTGATCGCATAGCTTCTTGGAATCAGCAGCTCCTTCAGCGTAGCGATTGATTCATCGCGAAGCAAGGACGCCCCGCCCTTCGCGATCATAACCGGATCAACGATCACCCGGCTTAATTCGTATTGATCAATTTTTCTTGCCACTTCTTCAATCATTTCCGCATTCCAAAGCATTCCTGTTTTTACGGCGTCCGGTCTCAAATCCTCCGCCACAGCGTCAACTTGCTCTCTCAATGCCTCTGCAGTCAGCGGGTACACACCGTGGACGCCAAGTGTATTTTGAGCAGTTACCGCCGTAATGGCAGACATTCCGAATACACCAAGCTCCTGAAAGGTTTTAATATCTGCCTGTATCCCCGCACCGCCGCCTGAGTCAGAGCCGGCGATCGTCAAGGCTTTATATATACTCATCAAACTACACTCCTTTTATTACCCAATCCATTTATGATAGATGGATTTTGCCCTGGCAATATCATTTGTTCCGTGGATCAATGCTCTGCCGTCCCTAAACAGCACCATTTTCATGTCATCCGAGCGGCAGGAAATTAAATACTGATTCGCTGCTACTTCCAGCCCCGCCTGCCTCAGCTGCCCCGCCATCACGTCAAGATCTGCTTCTTTTGTGAAAGAGGATCTGATTTGCACCGTGTTTCTGCCGCACAATACTGCTGCTTTCGTTTGATTTTCATATGATAAAAACGGAAAATCCTTTGTGCCGCAGCTTGGACACGAGTCATCTTTAAGTCCCGCTGCTCCTACCTCTGACCGCTCATTTTTCCACAGATCAAAGGAGCGCAGCACAGGCTCGCATTCCTCTCCCGTCAGCAGTTTCAGGGCGTCTGTCACCTGAAGGACAGCAACCTGCAGAACAGCCGGGCTGATAATGCCGGCTGTGTCGCATGTCGCACCGCCAATCGGAAGAGTATCGAGTAAACAATGAAGGCAGGGTGTTACTCCCGGCAATACAGTAAACGTAAGACCGTAGCTCCCCACACAAGCGCCGTAAAGAAACGGAATGCCTTCTTTCACCGCAGCATCGTTCACAATGAGCCGGGTTTCAAAATTATCGGCGGCATCTACAATGATTGATGCGCCGCGAATCAGCTCGGATACGTTTTCTGCTGTGACATCCATGACAAGTCCGGTCACATCCACATCACTGTTAATGGAACGAAGACGCTGCTCAGCAGCTGCTGCTTTCGGCAGTTCCTTTTTGACATCATTTTCTGTGTAAAGCTGCTGGCGCTGCAGATTGCTCCATTCGACGTAATCTCTATCGGCGATTTTCACCGATCCGACGCCCGCTCTCACCAGCATCTCTGCGCTGGCTGTTCCCAGTGCGCCGGCGCCGATGATCACAACGCGCGCCTCTCTCAGTTTCTTCTGGCCTTCGGGGCCGATTGGAGCAAACAGCTCCTGTCTGGAATACCTGTCCGTCATACAGGAAGACCTTCTCCCGGACTGCTTGCCGTCCCATATGACTTGGCTGGAATGCGGCCTGCTTCATAAGATAGACGGCCTGCTTCTACCGCGAGCTTCATGGCGTGTGCCATTTTCACCGGATCGTTCGCACCTGATACGGCTGTATTCAGCAGTACGCCGTCCGCTCCAAGCTCCATTGCATATGCCGCATCTTTTGGCGATCCGATTCCGGCATCCACGATGACAGGCACTTTCGCCTGTTCAATGATAAATGACAGATTCAGAGGGTTTAAAATCCCCTGTCCCGATCCAATCGGAGAAGCCCCCGGCATAATGGCATGAACACCAAGCTCTTCAAGCTTTCTCGCCAGTACCACATCATCCGAAGTGTACGGCAGCACAATGAACCCTTCTTCAAGAAGCTGTTCAGACGCTTTTAACGTTTCCACAGGATCGGGCAGCAAGGAGCGGCTGCACCCGATGACTTCGACTTTAATCATGTCACAAAGCCCGGATGCCTTCGCAAGCCGTGCAATTCGAACTGCTTCTTCCGCCGTGCTGGCGCCTGCTGTATTTGGCAGAAGCGTATATTTTGATAAATCAAGCTGCTCCAGAAAATTAGGCTGAGACGCTTCAAAGATATTCATTCTCCGCACAGCAAATGTTAAAATATCAGACTCTGAAACAGCCACCGCTTCCTTTTGAATGTCAAACGATGGATATTTTCCCGTGCCCAGCAGCAACCTTGATTGAAATTGTTTCCCACCAATTGTTAGCATTCTCATCCGCCTCCTACAAAATGGACAATTTCGATGACATCACGATCAGAAAGCTCTACCTCGTGATATTGTTCTTTACCGATAATTTCTTTATTTCTTTCAACGATCACGATTTTATTTTCAAGCTGATAAGACGCAAGCAAATCCTGAATCGTACCTGTGTCTCTATCCCACTCAACTTGTTTACCGTTCAGCTGAAGCATCATATCTGAACCGCCTCCTTGCGATCAATTCGAAAGGCGTGCAGCCAGTCTGCCTTGACCTCTTTATTCATAATGAGATCACCGATTAAAGCACCCGTTGCAGGAGCAAGCAGAATCCCGTTTCTGAAATGGCCCGCCGCAAATAAAATGCGGCTGTCCTCAGGGTGTCTGCCAATGTATGGTTTTCCGTCCTTTGTCCCCGGACGCAGTCCCGCCCAAAAACGATCAACCTTCATATTCTGAATCGCCGGCAACATCGTTTTCGCTTTTTCCATAACCGACTGAAGTCCGCCAAGATCCGGCTTATCGCTCCAATCACCAGGCTTCATCGTCGCGCCGACAACCAGTCTGCCGCTTTTTCTCGGTACGATATAGCAATGATCATGATAAAGTGTTTTTGTCAGCGGAATATCATCATTCCAAACAGACAGGCACTCTCCTTTTACAGGAAAAAATGACTGGTTCAACCCGAGCTGTTTAAAAAACATCCCGCTCCAGACCCCGCTGGCAACCACGACATGGTCCGCATGCACGTCACCGGAACCCGTTTTGATCAAAATGGATTCACCGCCACGTGTCACATCAAGAACGGGAGTATGCTCAAAAATATCCGTACCAAGCGCTTTAGCCGATTTAGCGTATGCCTTGCACACAAAATAAGGCTCAACATGAACATCGTCCTGAATAAAGCTCGCCCCGTAAATCTCACCGGCCGTATACGGCTCTTTTTCCAGCACTTCTTCTTTTGTATGCCAGCTGACAGTATGCAAATCGTCCATCCGTCTCAAGCGGGACACGTCTTCTTCGGAGAATGCAAGCTTAAACATACCGCCTTCATGCCTTCTGATATCAATGCCGGATAATGCAAATAGCTCCTCTCCAAGACCCTGATACAAACGCTGACTGTGCATGGCGAAATCAAAAAACACATCCCGCTCCTCGCACTCAGCATGGGCGCCAAGCATCCCTGCCGCGGCGCTTGTTGTTCTGCCGCCGATTGTTCCGCTTTCAAGCAATGCGGTGTTTTTCTTTTCTTTTGCCAACTGATAAGCTATCGCGGAACCAATAATTCCGCCTCCAATGACAACTGCATCATAATGCCTTTTCATACTGAATCTCCTTTAGCTTGCGGGAATATCGTCTGGCAGCTTCCAAAGGATCATCGGAAGAAAAAATTCCGGACATGACAGCGATACCGTCTGAACCTGCTTGTTTCACTTCTCTTAATCTGGCAGGTGTCATTCCACCAATTGCAATAACCGGAATCGAGATCCTCTGTTTGATTTCTGAAAGCAAAGACACGCCTCTGCCATCAAGGCCTTGTTTGCAATCCGTTTCAAACACATGGCCGAACAAAACATAATCAGCGTCTTCCTTTTCTGCCTGAAGCGCTTCCTCCAGTGAATGCACCGATCGCCCAATGTGCAGGTGAGGAAATCTGGCTCTTACTTGTTTCGGCGAAAAGCTGCTGCTCGGCAGCTGAACGCGGTGAATATTTGAAAAAAGCGCAATATCAACCCGGCCATTCATCACCAGCTTTTGCTTATCAACACCGCCTTCAGAAATAAGCTCCAGCAGTTTCAAAATGTCAGCCGCCGATTTAGACCGTTCACGAATATGGATGAAATCAACCTCATCCTGAATGGCTATAATTGATCTCATTAGATCTTCAACCGGCTTGCGGTCATCAGTTATGGCGTGCAGCTCCAAGCTCTTCCACCTCTTTTACGCCGCTGTCTGACCAGCCTTCTTTTCGATAAGCCATTCCCCAGAACTGATATTCATAATAGCTGGAAATAACAAAATTCTCTTTCATCTTGGCACGCACTTCCTCGGTGCTGTTTTCCGCCAGCTCATCCAGGCGGTTAATTTGTTCTTCCACCTGCTGTCTGAACCAGTCACCGCCGTATGTGCTAATCCACTTCTGGTAAATCGGATGCCCCGGATCACATGTCAGCAATTTCTCACCAACCTCATAATAAAGCCAATAGCACGGGAGAAGAGCTGCCAAGATTTCTGCAAAATTCCCGCTCAAAACCGAACGGTACATATGGGATGTATAGGAGTAAGCGGTAGGAGATGGCTTAAATGACTTCCGTTCTTCCTCACTGATTTCCAAAAGCTCCGTAAACTCGCGATGAAGCGCCATCTCCGCTTCATATGTACCTTGAGCATGGCTGGCCATGCGTCCTGTTGTATAAAGATCCTTTGCATAAGCGGCACCGAACGATTGCACCTTTGCAAAATGAGTTAAATAGTAAGAATCCTGAAGCACGTAATATTTAAAGCGGTCGATCGGGAGAGTTCCGTCACCGATCCCCTGAACAAATGGATGGACAAAGCTGCCTTCCCACCATTCTGCGGCTGCACTGCGGCATTCTTCTGAAAACTTCACACGTCATTCCCCCTGTCTGATAATAAAAAAACCACTTTCCCGCAAGGAAAAGTGGTTTGGAATTGGCATAGTTGTATAACACAAATACCGCTCCACTTCCCTACGCAGGTCTGAACCTGTTCAAGTTATGAGGGTCTAAAAGTCACACTTTTATCTCAGCCCTTATAAAGGACACCCCTAGTGGTTTTACGAATACATATTGAATTGTTCTGCACCTCTATATTAACACGAATCCTTATTTGGTCAAGATATTATCCTTCCAATGTTTTCTTAAGATCCGTTACGTACCCGCGTGATCCGGTGACAATTAAGCGGTCTCCGATTTTCAGCCTTGTATCGCCGTGAGGAACAATGCTGTCCACACCTCGGAAAATCCTGACAAAAATCACGTCGCCTGTTAAAGGGAATTCACGGAGAATCACGCCATCGTATTTGCTGTTTTCCATATTAATTTGATACAGCGAGGACTCCTGGTTCGTGAGCAGTTTCATGACGCCAGGCGCTTCTATCAGCGCGCGAAGCAGCGTTTTGGTCGACAGCAAGATGGAAAAGATGCTGATGCCCTGCTCTTTCAATTTCGCTTCGTTCTCCGGTGATCCGGTGCTGGCAATGACTCTTTCTGTTCCTTTTTCTTTGGCGTATAATGCGATGTCCGTATTCATGTCTTCATCCCCTGTCGCCACTACAAGGATTTCTGTATCAAATATACCGAGTGATTCAAGGGTTTGATGCTCATAATCAGAAATCGTTTCGACGGAAAATACTGAGTCTGACAGCTTTTCCTCAGCGTTTTCTTGATAAACGTGCACGACACGCACTTTATACTCGCTCTCAGGCAATTCAAGTGTCACAGGCAGTGTCATTTGATTAGCGCCGATAAATGTGATCTTCTTTTTCTCCTCCGGCTGCTCCTGTTTTTTGTACAGCTTTTTAAAACCGACCGGCGTAAAAATACTTGCAATAACCGCCACCAGCGTAAGCGCTCCTGACATATTCGCGCTGATTACATGAAGCTGCTGGCCGATTGTCGCAGCGGCAATCACAAGAGAAAGCGTTGATGTCAGCAGGAAACCAGACGCCAATATTGTGCGGTTATCATACCATTTCTTCAAGTACAGGACAGGAAGAATTTTGCTTACTAACAGCGCCATAAGCAACAGCGGAATCATCACTAAAATTTTCGGGTCCTGAAAAAGTGTCCAAATATCCAATTTTACACCGACCATCACAAAGAAAATCGGTATTAAGAACCCGTAGCCGAAGGAATCAAGTTGCTGAACCAGTTCCTTGTTCGGCGAGAGCAGGGAAACAAGCACGCCCGCTAAGAAAGCGCCGAGAATATTTTCTGCCCCCAGTGATTCAGACAGAGCCACTAGTACGATAATTAAGGTGAAAATAGCACGAGTCCCGATCTGGATCGTCCCTTTTGACATGGATTGAACAAAAGAACGGTGTTTGAAGACCCGGCCGAAGAAGTAAAGCACTACTCCGGCTGCGAACAGGATCATCAAGAGCCACATGTTTCCGCTGTCCTCTCCGTATAGAGAAGAAAATACAGCAAGAAGAATCATAGTGACCAAGTCAGCAATCACAGCAACAAGCAGGATGATCTGCCCGATGTTTGAATCCATGATCCGTTCTTCCTTTAAGGTTGGAACAACAACACCTAACGAAATCGTAGAAATAATAAGCGTCATTAAAAAAGCATTTTGGATAAATCCGGCCAAGACGAACCCATAGGACAGCAGCAATGATAAAATAAAAATACCGATAAAAATAATGGATGCTGTGGCAAATGTATTGGGTGCTTCCTTGCCGTTTTGCAGAAACTGTTTTTTCTTTCCTCTCTCAAAGGATGAAAAATCAATTTCAAGCCCGCTTAAAAACATTAAAAAGATAAATCCCAGCATAGAGAGCGTCTGAAGCCAAGTATCACCCTCCACAACTAAATTAAGACCGCTTTTTCCTATAATCAATCCCATAATAATTTCAGCAACTACAACAGGAATGCTGAGTTTAAACCGATGCAAAAGGATGGGAGTTAAAAATGCAACGATAAGTACGACAACTAATGATGCGACAGATGTATGCGCCATAATCTGAACCTCCTTTTAAAAAAACATAACGCGATTTTAACAAGGGTGATGATGAAAAATAAAGTAATAAGGTCTCATTTTTTTTAGAAAATGATTCTTCTATAATTTGCACATAAAAGCTGGTGATGACTCACAGCAATTTGCTTCATAATAAATAAAATCATGAGTAAGGAGGATGCTGCATTGGCTTACTACGATATTATCAGCGATATTCATGGCTGCTACGATGAAATGACAGCCCTGATAGAAAAACTTGGATACACAATAAAAAATGGATTGCCTGTACATGATGAAGGCAGGATGCTTGTTTTTGCCGGGGATTTGACAGACCGAGGCCCTAAATCAATTGAAGTCATCCGCTTTGTAGCCGGCGCTTATGAACAAGGAGCAGTGCGTTATGTCCCGGGAAATCATTGCAATAAGCTGTACCGCTACTTAAAAGGAAATCCCGTTAAAGTGATGCACGGTCTTGAAACAACTGCGGCAGAGCTTAAAGCACTTTCTGAAGAAGAAAGAAGAAAAGTCAGCGAACAATTTATGAAGCTGTATGAAACTGCGCCGCTTTACGACATTTTACATAATGGAGAATTGGTTGTCGCCCATGCTGGCATAAAGGCTGACGATATCGGCAAAAACACAAGGAGAGTAAAGGACTTTGTACTTTACGGCGATGTGACGGGTGAAACGTATCCGGACGGCAGACCCGTCAGGAGGGATTGGGCCGCCGCCTATAACGGGAAAGCATGGGTTGTATACGGACACACACCTGTTCAAGAGCCCCGCATCATAAATCGCACCATTAACATTGATACAGGCTGTGTGTTTGGGAATGAACTGACGGCCTTGCGTTTTCCCGAACTGGAGACAGTCTCCGTTCCAAGCTCTATGCCCTATGACGAATCTAGATTTCGCCCCATATAAAAAAGGAGAGAATCGTTTTAATGATTCTCTCCTTTAACTAATTCTTGCATATCGTGCGGCAGAGCCGCATGAAACGTCATTTTCTCCTGCGTCAGCGGGTGGATAAACGACAGCTGCTCACTGTGCAGCGCCTGCCTGTCAATCTTTTGTCTCGTTCCGCCGTACAACGTATCGCCGCACAGCGGGTGTCCGAGATAGCTCATATGGACGCGAATCTGGTGGGTCCGCCCTGTCTCAAGCTGCAATGCCACCGAGGTTAAGTCATCTGTTATACGTGTGACACGAAAGTGAGTAACAGCCTTCTGACCGCCCGGTGTCACCATCCGTTCAATGATACTGTCAGGATGTCTGTCAATCGGGGCGTCTATCTTTCCCTCTGTCTCTGTCATACGTCCATGCACAACCGCAACATATCTGCGTTTCACAAGGCCGTTTTTTTGCGCCGACGATAAAATGGAGTGGGCAAAGCGATGTTTGGCAATCAGCATGACACCAGACGTGTCCCGGTCTAGCCGGGTGACAAGATGCACCGTGGCCCGCAATCCGTTTTTTTGGTAGTGATGGATGATGCCATTTGCTATGCTTCCCGCCGGGTGCTCTCGCGACGGAATAGATGACACATACGGCTGTTTGTTTATCACAAGCACGTGTTCATCCTCATACAGAATATCGAGCGGAACTGGCTCGGCCAAAAGCGTCTCGCTCACCTGTTCCTCAGGAAACTTTACAACAAGAAGGTCTCCCTCTCTCAATACGTATTTAACAGTCACATGCTTACCGTTAATGAGAAGATCTCCTCCGCTAAACTTGATGTCGGTCAGCAGACGTTTAGAAATCCCCAGCTCGCCCGCATATTCCTTTAAGGTCATTCCGTCTTCAGCGGAAGTGATGTTCTTTTCAATAATAAATTGCTCCACGATACGTCCTCTTTCTACTCACCTTTTCCGATAAATGAATCCTGGACTCTTTTCCAAAACGGAAACGGACGGAATCTTGCAAATCTTACATTTTCGGATGCAACCTGGCAGCGGATGGACTTTACATCCTTATGAAGCAGAGTTAAATGGTCAATTGTTACTTGAAAGTCAACTTCGTTTCTCGGTTTAATCATGCAATCATGATGGGATGGGAGAAGGAGCGGTGATCCGACCGTCCGGAATACGCGGTTATTGATAGATGCCATTTCCGCCAGCTGAATCGCTCTGATGGATGGGTGGATAATTGCTCCGCCCAGCGCTTTATTATAGGCTGTGCTCCCGGAAGGCGTGGACAGGCAAAGGCCGTCGCCTCGGAACGTTTCAAAGAGCTGCCCTTTGATTTCCACATCCGCCACAAGGCTTCCTTCTATGCTTTTAATCGTACATTCATTTAACGCCAAATATCTTTCCTCTCGCTCATTTTCATGATAGGTCACTATCACTTCAAGGAGCGGATATTCCACAGTATGATACGGTGTTTTCGCAATTGCGAGCACGAGTTTTTCAATTTCATGAGGAACCCAGTCCGCATAAAACCCAAGATGACCCGTGTGAACGCCGACAAAAGCCGTTTTATCTAACCTGTCGCTGTATCTGTGAAAAGCGTATAAGAGCGTCCCGTCGCCCCCGACTGAAATGACGATTTCCGGTTCATTTTCATCCAGTTCCATGTCAAAATCCAATAAATACGCCTGTATTTTGCTTTTCAGCGTATCAGAAACATTATCTCCTTTTGACGATACGGCAAATTTCATGCTTTTTCTTCCCCTTTACCTATTGATGCTCGCTTCCTTTTTTCTTTCTAGAAAAGGCAGCTTGAGCTTCCTGTATTTCACCCTTGATCTCCGACATCTCTTCATCAAGCCGCGAAGCCGCTTCAGAAGCGCGCTGAAGCCTCAGTTTTACTTTTTCAGGAATGTTTCCGCTGTATTTATAATTTAATGAATGCTCAATGGTCGCCCAAAAATTCATCGCCAGCGTACGGATCTGTATTTCAACAAGAACATGTTTCTCTCCGGATATCGTCTGCAAAGGATACATCACGACAAGGTGATATGACCGATACCCGCTCTCTTTATGTTCTGCAATATAATCTCTCTGATCCACAACGGTGAAATCTTTTCGGGCAAACAGCATTTCCTTTACAAATTGGATGTCATCGACAAATTGGCACATGATCCTAAGGCCTGCGATATCCTGCATGGTTTCAATTTCATGTAACGGTATGCTTTTCCGTCTGGCTTTTTCGAGTATACTCGCCACAGGCTTGACGCGTCCTGTCACAAACTCAATCGGTGAATGGTCATCCTCATATTCATAAAGCGTGCGGATCCCCTTAAGCTTCACTTTTAATTCTTCAACAGCCTGGCGGTACGGCACTAAAAAACGCTCCCATTGCTTGTCATCCATCATACATCCCCCAATTCAGCACCAGTTTCTATAGAAATACGCGTTTCACTTTTTCTTCCATTTCTTCTCCGTAGTTCGCATTATCTTTAATATTTTCTAAAAGATACTCCAGCTCCTCATAGAGGCCTGACAGCTCAATGCTTTCCTTCCCTGCCTCTAAAACAATCGGTTTTCTTTGATCATGGGCCTGCTTCAGTTCAGGCCATATATGTTCCTTTATCATGACATATTCAAAAGAATCAGCTAATTCAAGTATGTATACAAAAGCAATGTTGTCAGAATCAACAAGCATTTGACCTGACGGCTTGCGCTCTGCTTCGATTCCTTCTGTCTCACAGGTAAGGCGAAGCTCATCATCCGATAGTGTTGCATTTAAGATTTCGATTCTGTTTTGCATAATGCTCTCCTTTATAAACAAAGTACAGATTCATTTTATCATATCAAGCTCGATATTGATAAACCTAACATCTAAAGAGATAATAGTAAAAATGAGATTTACAGAGCTGAAAGGAAGACAATCATGAGCCAAGAAATTGAAATTGAATTTAAAAATCTGCTGACAAAACATGAATTTGAAAACATAGCTGCAGCACTGCACTTGACAGAAAAAGAATTTACAAATCAAGAGAATCACTATTTTGATACAAACAGCTTCGCACTGAAACAAAAACATGCGGCGCTTCGAATACGCAAGAAAAATGGCGAGTATGTGCTGACCTTAAAAGAACCGGCTGAAGTTGGACTTCTGGAAACCCACCAGAAACTTTCCGGCGTATCCGACTTTACACGTTTCACGATTCCGAAAGGCCCTGTCGAGGACCAGCTGAAGAAGCTTCACATCGATACAGACGCCATTCATTATTTTGGATCTTTAGCAACAAATCGTGCAGAAAAAGAAACAGAAAAAGGTTTAATAGTTTTAGATCACAGCCGATATTTAAATAAAGAGGATTATGAAATCGAATTTGAGGCGGCTGACTGGCATAAAGGCAAGCTGGCCTTTGAAAAGCTGCTTCAGCAATTCAGTATTCCTCTGCGCGAAACCAAAAATAAAATTCAGCGTTTTTATGAAGAAAAACGAAAGTCTATATAAGGTGGAATGACATAGTGAACGTAACGAATTGGGCGGCTCTCCTTCAGCTTCAGGCATTACAGTCTATATCAAATGCAAGCAGCACGGGCAGTCAGAGTGCCGAAAGCCCGCTTTCAAGCTTCAGCTCCTTGCTCAGCCAATATACAAATGGACTGTCCCAGCAAACAACAGCGTCAGCAGCATCTTCAAGCCCGCTCAGCCAGCTGAACAGCGTTTACGGGACATCGCCGTCACTGCTTTCAGCTTACGGGCTTAACTCCTATTCAAACGGCAATGTCGCCCAAATGACAAAAGCGAGTGAAAGCACTGAAACAGCTGCTGTTGATGTCTCCTCAAACAAACAAGAGGATAAAACCGTCAGCTCGGGTGATTTCTCAATCGACAGCGCTATAAAAAAAGCCTCTGACAAATACGGAGTCGATGAAAAATTAATCCGCGCTGTCATCAAACAGGAATCAGGCTTCAATGCAAAAGCCGTCAGCGGTGCAGGCGCAATGGGCTTAATGCAGCTGATGCCGTCAACAGCAACCTCACTTGGCGTTTCCAATCCGCTTAATCCGCAACAAAACGTTGAGGGCGGAACGAAGTATTTAAAACAAATGCTGGATAAATATGATGGCAATGTATCCATGGCGTTAGCAGCTTATAACGCCGGACCGGGAAACGTTGATCGATACGGAGGCATTCCGCCTTTCAGAGAAACTCAAAACTATGTAAAAAAAATAACAGCAACCTATTACGCGTAACCGGAGCGGCTCTTGCCCTCCGGTTTTTTTGCGGAGTGAAATCTTACACATTCATGATTTGTATGTGATATGATATGAAATACAAACCCGGCTCTAAAGCCGAACCCTGTCTTCAAGCACATAAAAGGCAGTTTGTTTGTAGAAATGATGCCTTGTTGCTAAAATAAATCATAGATGAATTGAAATAAATACAGAAAATAACTTTTTGCAATAGGAATTATGATTCCTATTAGCCATATTTAAAGGAGTAGTCAACATGGGACAATCGTTTAACGCACCTTATGAAGCGATTGGAGAAGAACTTCTATCGCAACTTGTTGATACTTTTTATGAGCGTGTCGCGTCTCATCCTTTGCTTAAGCCCATATTTCCGAGCGATTTAACAGAAACGGCCAGGAAACAGAAGCAATTTTTGACACAGTATTTAGGCGGGCCTCCCCTTTATACTGAGGAACACGGCCATCCCATGCTCAGGGCAAGACATCTTCCCTTTCCAATTACAAACGAGAGGGCCGATGCGTGGCTCAGCTGTATGAAAGACGCAATGGACCATGTAGGACTAGAGGGCGATATTCGTGAATTTTTGTTTGGCCGGCTGGAGTTGACAGCAAGGCATATGGTGAATCAAACAGAAGCGGAGGATCGATCATATTGACAAACTATCAGCATGAGCAATACTTCGCCCATTGCCACGGCCATCCAAAAAAACCGCTGGAAATCTACATGTTTGTTGACCCTTTATGTCCCGAATGCTGGTCCTTAGAGCCTGTCATAAAAAAAATGAAAATCAGATACGGACGTTTTTTTACCTTACGCATCATAGCATCCGCAAGCCTTACAGCGTTAAATAAGAAACGCAAAAAGCATCTTCTGGCAGAAGCCTGGGAAAAGATCGCTAGCCGTTCCGGTATGCCGTGTGACGGCAGTGTATGGTTTGAGCAAGATCAGCCGCTCTCTTCTCCATATATGGCCGCTCTCGCATTTAAGGCAGCCGAACTTCAAGGAAGAAGAGCCGGTATGCAATTTCTTCGGAATATGCAAGAGAGTCTGTTCGTTTCGAAGAAGAATATTACGGATGAAAACGTGCTTTTGGAAATAGCGTCAAAAACAAGCCTAGATCTCGAGGAATTTCAAAAAGACCTTCACTCCCAAAGCGCGGTAAAGGCGCTTCAATGTGACATGAAAATCGCGGCTGAGATGGATGTTACAGCCACACCGACGCTGACGTTTTTTAATACGCAGCATGAAGACGAAGGACTTAAAGTCCCCGGCAGCTATTCATATCATGTATATGAAGAAATCTTATTTGAGATGCTTGGCGACGAGCCGAAGCCGTCAGAAACACCGCCTCTGGAATGTTTTATTGAATATTTCCGTTTCGTTGCCTCTAAGGAAATCGCTCTTGTATATGATTTGAGTCTTGAAGAGGTAGAAAAGGAAATGAAAAAATTGGCGTTTGCTAAAAAGGTTGCCAAAGTAGAGGCCAAGCACGGAATGTTTTGGCAGTCCCTTACAAGCAGTTCTGATGAATACCAATCATGTGAAAAATAGCCGCAGGCGTGTATATGCTTGAGGCTGTTTTTTTGCGCAAAAATCAAACATATGTTCTGTTCAAAGCACTAAAGAAACCGCGCCGGGATAAGCGCGGTTTCATATGTCTTAACGACAACAAAGGGGATGGGAGAAATTTTTCACGGTCAAACAAAGGGGTAATGTTTGTTTGTGATCAATTTCACATCCTTATCATATCAAAAGTTGTCGACTGTTGACAACCATTAAGCTTAATGTTCATATTTTTGTCACAAAACATAACTGACAGATTTCATTCATATGCTTGTAAGGAACAAGGACGAGGAGGATCGCCATGATGTTTAATGTGATCTCAATTGTGTGCATTGTTGTTTTTTTCTGTTTAAATTTATTAGCTATGATGCATATGCTGCCTCTTTACATTACATCCCCTCTGCTGTTTCTCTCTATTCTGTTTACCTTGTACCGCCTGAACCATCGGAAAACCTTTAAAGGATTTTAAAAAGCCTGTGCATCATTTATGCACAGGCAATTTTTTTAAGACTGCTTTACTTTTAACAGCAGTTCTTCCATCTCATCAAGTTTTTCCTCAAACATTTTGCACGCAGCTTCAATCGGTTCTGGAGACGTCATATCAACGCCCGCTTTTTTCAGGATGTCGATCGGATATTGTGAGCTGCCCGCTTTCAGGAAGTCAATATAACGGTCAACCGCAGGCTTGCCTTCCTTCAAAATTTGGCTGCTTAACGCCTGGGCCGCACTGTACCCTGTCGCATACTGATATACATAGTAGTTGTAATAGAAATGCGGAATCCGTGACCATTCGAGTCCGATTTCTTTATCAATCACCATGTCGTTTCCGAAATACTTTTTATTCAGATCATAATATACATTGGTCAGGAGCTCAGGTGTCAGCGGCTCTCCTTCTTGCGCTTTTATATGGATAAGATGTTCAAATTCTGCAAACATCGTTTGTCTGAAGACGGTTCCTCTAAAGCCCTCAAGCATATGGTTGAGAATATATAAACGCTGTTTTTCGTCCTCTAAATTGTTCAGCAAATATTCACCAAGCAGCGCTTCATTTGTCGTGGAGGCAACTTCCGCGACAAAGATGCTGTAATTGCCGTAAGGATATGGCTGGTGTTTTCTCGTATAGTAGCTGTGAACAGAGTGGCCGAACTCATGGACCAGCGTAAAGAGATTATTGACGTTATCATGCCAGTTCATTAAAATATACGGATTTGTGCCGTATGTTCCAGAAGAGTAAGCGCCGTTGCGTTTCCCTTTATTTTCATAAACATCAACCCAGCGGTTTTCAAGCCCCTCTTTTAAGATAGAGCGGTATTCTTCTCCTAAAGGTGCAAGCCCCTTTAGCATATAATCTTTAGCTTGTTCGTACGTAACCTTCATCCCCGCATCCTTCACAAGCGGTGTATACAGATCATAGATATGCACTTCATCCAGCTCAAGCACTTTCTTTCTCAGTGCAATATAACGATGCAGCAGCGGAAGATGCTTGTTAATCGTTTTGACGAGATTGTCGTATACCTCTTCAGGGATACTGTTGTTAGAAAGCGCAGCTTCTCGTGCTGATTTGTACTTTTTCATTCTTGCGTAGAAGTTGTCTTTTTTCACAGTCCCGCTCAAGGTAGTCGCCATTGTGTTTTTATATTGGCCGTATGTTTTATATACAGCGTCGAACGCATTTTTGCGGACTTCGCGGTTTTCGCTTTCTAAGAAATTAATAAAATTGCCGTGAGTGATCTGTTTTTCATTTCCCTCTTCATCTTTAATAGATGGGAATGTAATATCGGCATTATTTAACACGCTGAACGTATTTGACGACGAAGACAGCACCTCAGAAGCTTCAGCCAGCAGCGCTTCTTCCTTCTCGCTCAGCACGTGCGGGCGTTCCTTTGTGATTTCTTCAATCGCGTGTGAGTAAAGCTTCAGCTCTTCTTTTTCAAGAATAAACTGCTGCAGTTTGTCTTCCTCTATGGATAAAATCTCCGGAACAAGATAGGCTGTTGCGCTTGCGGCCTGTGTATACAGATTTCCAGCCTTATCATTAAGCCCCTGATAAAAGGAGTTCCCGGTATCTTGGTCTGAGCGCATATGCGCGTATGTGTAAAGTTTGCCCAAACGCTCCATCACCTTATCTTGGTAAGTAAGGGCTTCGTATAAATGATCAGCTGAATCAGCCAGCTTGCCTTTATACTTAGATAAATCCGGTATTAATTCTTTGACAGCTTGAAATTCTTTATTCCAGGCCTCATCACTAGGAAAAATATCCTCTAGTCTCCATGTGTCCTCTACCTTTACCTCGCTTCGGTCAGGCAGTTGATTAGCTTTTTTTTCCTCAGCCATGGTGATCCCCCTCGTTTTCTTTAATTCAAGCCAATTGAAAAAACGGTTGTTTCTCAATAAACTTGTGTTGTGAATATCTTCCGGTTTTTCACTGCCATTTGTCAAATCATATGCAGTTATGAAGAGAACGAATGCCAAAAAAGCAGTAAAAACACGAAAAACCTTTCCTTTTGTGCTTCTCACAACCAGCCCACCACCTTTGTCTTAGGTTGAGCCAAATCAGGAAAACTCATTCGATAAAACAGCTTCTGTCTTTTTCAATGAGATCCTGTAATGATTGGCTGCGCTTTGCGGGCTGATTCAGCACATATACTTCTTTCTGAGTCTCCCTCAAAAATCCCTTCTTGCACAAAAACTCAATGTACTGTTTAACCGCCTCAATGAAATCCTGATTCCTGTATACGCCTCTTAGCAAAATGTTCTTTTTATGAATGTGTATTTTGCAGTGCTGCAAAACGGCTGAAAAGCGAATAGGCGCATGTTTGTATCCAAGATCCGTAATAAACAGATAAAGATAGCCCTGCCATACAAAAACGGGACTCTTAAAAACAGCTCCTTTCTTTACAGGAACAAACACCTCTGTCGGAAGAAAAGAGAGAGGTGTTTGCCGTTTTTCATAAAACAGAAGCCTGATCCGATTCATATCTTTAGAGAGAAAGCGATGAGTTTTGCGGCGAAAACGGAGAATGGCTCCTGTCCAATCTGAGTGCTTAAACGAAGAATCTGGTTCAGTGCAAAATAAATCTTCAGCCGCTGCCTGGCGGATTGGAATCGTTTGGACGGAGCAGTAAAAACGGGTTGTGTAAAACGGGATCATGCGGCTGAGCCTCAGGAAAGAATGTGTTTCGGGGCAGTAACATAACAGATCACTGTTCGGACTGGCATTGATAAACTGCCAATGGAAAGCGGACAGCTGGTAAAAGGATGATGATGTCCGTTTTAAGCGGCTGCCTCCAAGAATCCACTGCGGTATCAGTCCTGCTTGTTTGAAACCGGCTGTTCTTTTTTGAAAGACATCTGGAGCGAGAGTCGCGCATTGGTATTCAACTGCAAGCGTATCCCCCTTTACTTTTGCCAAGATGTCGGGCCTTTGTTTAATCTCTTTCACGTACGGCTCTAAGAGCGGGGAAGCCTTTTGCGTTTTCAGCCATACATAAAGCTGCCGTTTTCCTTCTAAGTGATAGGCGCTCTCAGGTTCTATGTCTATCGTGCAGGACTTGTTCTGTTTATGGGCAAAATGCGGCGCTTTCTGAGACCCCAACTTCACATCGAGCTCCTCTGCACACACCGGGCAGAAAAATCTGGTCTGCTTTAATTGTTCTCTCCTCTGCCTGCCTATAAGGTGAAACACTTGGCCGTCTTCCGTCACAGCACTAAACAATTGTCATCTCTCCTTTCCAGATTCATAACTCTTTCTGGAAATAACCGATGAACTCCTGTTCGCTGATGTTTTGCCTCTATGTATGTTTTTGATTTTCCAGCTTCAATATGTTGTTTTGAAATAGAAAAAAACCGATTTCCGTCAAGAAATCGGTCTGCTATGATGCAAAGTGTTTTTTTATCGTTTCAAGAGCGTGCTCTGATACAACCAGCTTGCCGTATTCTTCAAGACGGTGTATGCTGATTGAGGATTCAGACGCGTACTCCAACAGGATGCTTAGCTGATTTTCAACCTCTTCATCAGTCAAATTGTAAAAATCCACATATAAATAATATCGGTTCTCAAACGAATATAAAGTCGTTTTACTTCCGTTAACGTTTAATTTAGATAGAGAAATTACATCTTCGAAGTCATCAAACCGCAAGACAAATTGAAGCTTTTGCTCCTTTTCTTCCTGATTGACTTCTTGCTCTTCTTTTTGAAAATCATCCAGCAAGGCGTCAAGATCCTCAGATGCTGGTTCTTGCTTTTTATCCTCAGGAATCGGCAGTTCGAGCTTTTGTCCGTCTTTGGAAAGCTGGGCTTTGGTGACGATAATTTCTAATCCTTTGTCCAGTGCCTGAACTTGAATCCAAAGAGGACCTTCAACAGCGAATTCCTCTTCCTCATGAACTTCATCCATAACTTCCCAGAATAGTTCTTCACTGCGCTCACGGTTATACCAAATTTCTTCTCTGTCAAAACCGCGATCTTCAATATCTCCATAAGACATATAAAATTTTACTGTATGCTCGTTAATTCTTTCAATTTCCATTTGCCAACCTTCCCTTCTATATAAGATGTTGAAGGGACATCTAAGCTCCCGATTAATAGTACTTTACTACACTTTACCCATTCCGTCCACATCTTAACCTTGAACCAAGGCAAGTGTGAATTCCTTTGTATTTCTATTTTATGATAAATCAGTCACAAAAGAAATAAAAATGCATCTTCGGCCAAAAAATGGCTTGTCTTCCGCACCGCTATCATAAATTGCGTCCCGCTTCATATATTATGGTACAAGCGATGGAACGAAAGCGAGGTGCCGATTCATGGAGCATGACTATCTGATATCGCTGCTGCTTATCGTCGGAATTGATCTGATTCTCGGCGGCGATAATGCAGTCGTGATCGCCATGGCCAGCCGAAATTTACCGGACAAGCAAAGACAGCAAGCCATTATTCTCGGAACATTTATCGCCGTTGCGATGAGAATTGGATTAACAAGCGCAGCGGTTTATCTTTTGAATATTCCTTTCCTGCAATGCGCTGGCGGAATTTTCCTTCTATATTTGGGATACCAGCTATTAATTGAAAAAAAAGACGCCCAGCATGTCAAAAGCAGCACCTCTCTGTGGAAAGCCATACGAACAATTGTACTCGCAGACCTGTTTATGTCGCTGGACAATGTTATTGCTGTCGCAGGAGCGTCGCACGGTGAGCTTTCTCTCGTTATGATTGGTCTGTGTGTATCGGTGCCGGTAATTATTTGGGGCAGCAAACTTATCCACATCGCGCTTGAGAAAATACCTTTATTGATTTATGCGGGAAGCGGATTATTGGCTTATACAGGCGGAGAAATGATTGTCCGGGATAAAAAGCTGTCTTTTTTTATGGCTCAGCACGGCGCCGTTGAAGCGCTTCTCCCCATTTTAACCGTCGTCTTTGTCATCCTTGCCAGCATTTATTATCAGCAGGTTGAAAAATAAAAGAAGGCTGATGTCTCAGCCTTCTTTTTAACGTGCGATCTATTAGTTTGCCAAACGCTGTGCTTCTCTTAATTGGAAAGAGCGGACTTTTCTTGGCAGGAAACGTCTGATTTCGTCTTCGTTGTATCCGACCTGCAAACGTTTTTCATCGATGATGATCGGACGGCGAAGCAAACCTGGGTGCTCGTTGATCAAGCGGTACAAGTCTTGCAGCGGCATTGATTCAACGTTCACATTCAATTTTTGGAATACTTTTGAACGGGTTGAGATGATCTCATCTGTTCCGTCCTCAGTCATTCTTAAGATTTGTTTTATTTCATCAATTGATAAAGGTTCAGAGAAAATGTTTCTTTCTACATAAGGAATCTCATGCTCCTCGAGCCACGCTCTCGCCTTTCTGCATGAAGTACAGCTTGGTGATGTGTATAATGTAACCATTCATCTTCACTCCTCTAATTAGTAGGATGAACATCTATTTTATTCTTAAATTGAAATTACTCTAAAAAAGGAATCTTTATAGGTATTATACTATAAAAAAGTAAGTGTGAACAGTGTCCTAAGAAAAAAATGTGTCAATCCAGCAAATTTTTATTTTATTCATGTGTTTGCATTCTCAATTAGCTTAATTCATCGAAAATATTTTTTTGCTTTTCTTCATCAATGAGTGTCAGGACTTCATCCGTTTTTTCGTATGATTCCCCGTACCATTTCTCATCTTTATAAGTATGAATGTTTTCATATGTCTGTTTCATGGCTTCAAGAATTTCTTCTTCTGATTCTGTTTTCGGTGACCAGTACAGAATCTCCATCTTGTTGACTTCATTCGTAGCCAATGACCGGCGCCGGTACCCAATTGACTGAGCATGCTTAAAATGCTCTCTTTGATAAAATCTCAGGCGTTTTTCTGTATCAGCATCATCTTCATCCACAGGCTCCACCTCAAGCAATATCGGCTTATTTTTCTTTTTCAGCTTGGCAATCAGTTTGCCGCCAAGCCCCTGCCCTCTTGCATCTTTTGACACATACAGATAATCAACGAAGATAAAAGATTCAAATTCCGCAAACATTAAAATATGATGCTTGCCTTCGTCTTTATGATAAATATCGCTTCGCTCTTTCAAGAGAGCTTCCATATGCGCTTTTGATTTCAATTCTTCAATTGGAAAGTACTCGCTAAGCTTTTCGTACCAGTTCATTGATTTGCTCCTTATGAGTTCGTTGTCTTCATACTTTTAGATATACCCCATTTCTTCTTGTTTAAACAGCCTTACATCTATAAAGACGTACGAACGTTCCGCATGGTTTCATTTTTTTTCGGCAAGTAAGACGATTCGTCGTTCCACCGGAGATGTTTGTCATGCTCAATTCGCGTGTTTTTCCCGTTTGTAACGACTCAGGCCGGGCTGTGCCAACGCAATCAAAAAAGTCATGCCATATAATACACCCGCCGAAATAAAAGCTGTTTTTGCACCAGCAGCATCAGCCAGCAGTCCCATGATGGAATAAGTAACACCAGACCAAGGAGTCAACAGCGCGTTTTTGGCAGCCATGATCCCGATGCGCTTATGTGCCGGAATGACCTCCTGCAATACGGTTTCCTGACAAATATCTCTGACCTGATAAAAAGGCCCCATCGCCGCGCAAGCCAGGGCGCATAAAAATGGCAAGGGAGAAACCGCAAAGAAAAATGTCAGCACTGACATTACAAGTGAGCTGAATATAATCGCGTACCCCATGTTTCGCTCAAAAAATGCAGAAAAATGGATGGCGATGACACTGCCGATCATAGCACCTATAAAATAAGAAGCGTTAAAGATTCCCCACCACACTTCTGTTTCATGCAGAACAGCCACTGTAAAAGCCAAAAGAATGGCAGATGACCAAACTGAGCCGGCAAGAGCTTCTATCATGTCCATTGCAGTGATGTCTCTTACAATCGGGGTTGTCATCAAATCCTTCCATACACTTCTGGCAGATGCTGTTTCAGCTGTTCTTTTCATTCCTTCATCGTTCACATGAAGCAGGCTGATGAAAGCTCCGGAAAAGACAAACAGGCATATGGCACTGCCGACAACGAACTCAAAAGATACAGCATATGTAAGAAAACCTCCAAGTCCCCAGCCAGCTGTTAAAAACAATTGATTAGCGAGTGAAATCACGCCGTTCGCTTTCACGTAATGCTCTTTTGAAACAATGACAGGCAGCAGCGCGAACCTTGCAGGCTGAAAAAAGGCGCCCGAAAATGAAAAACAAAAAACAAACAGCAGCGTCATGATCAAGGAGGAAATTCCGTTTTGGCTGACACTGTATGCGATTAGCATCGCAAAGACCGCTCTCAGCAGACTTGCACCGGCAAGCACCTTTTTAAAACCAAGCTTATGGAGTGCATCTGAAATGCAAAAGCTTGCCGCAACACTTGCAAACGACATGAATGATAAAATAAGACCCGAAAAAAAGACAGAATCGGTCATTTGATAGACCCTTACCATTAAAACGATTGTCACCAGTACTCCAGCTAAAGATTGCAGAGATTGCGACAGAACCAGCGCAAAGACATTTTTCTGATGAATAATTTGAATAGTGTCCGCCTCCTTTTTTCCTCTAATTGTAAAAGATATGACTCTTACTTTCTATCAGCCTGTATAAAAAAATCCTTCAAAACATTTGTTTTGAAGGATTTTCAACTTATGAATAGGCTTTAAATTCTTCTTCCGTGCACATCACAAAATGACCTGGTTTTACTTCACGGAATTCCATCTTTTCTCCATCCTTTAACCGATGCACGGACGGATCGTATTTCTGGCGGACACGATTTCTCTCATAATCCGGGTCAGGAAGCGGAATGGCAGAAAGCAATGATTTTGTATACGGGTGTAGCGGGTTTTCGTAAAGTTCATCTGCCGGCGCAAGTTCAACCAGCTTTCCGAAATACATCACTCCGATACGGTCGCTGATGTATTTGACCATTGATAAATCATGGGCGATAAACAAGTAGGTGAGCCGTTTTTCCTTTTGGAGTTCTTTCATTAAGTTCACGACTTGTGCCTGAATAGACACATCCAATGCAGAAATCGGTTCATCCGCGATAATAAATTCAGGATCAACGGCAAGAGCTCTCGCGATCCCGATTCTTTGCCGCTGTCCGCCGGAAAATTCATGCGGATAACGATTGGCATGCTCCTTGTTTAAACCGACTGTTTGCAGGAGCTCATGAACCCGCTGCATACGCTCTTTCTTCGTTTTCGTCAGCTTATGAATGTCGAGGCCTTCTGCAATAATATCTGCGACTGTCATTCTCGGATTCAGCGATGCATATGGGTCCTGGAAAATCATTTGCATTTTGCGGTTGAATTCAAGCAGCTTTTTGCGGGATTTTTTACCGTGAACATTTTCACCGTTAAACAGCACCTCGCCATCGGTTGCTTCGTATAGCCGAATGATACTTCGGCCTGTTGTCGATTTACCGCAGCCGGATTCACCAACCAGACCTAATGTTTCGCCCCTATAGATATCAAACGACAGGTCATCTACGGCCTTAACCGTTCCTCTCGGTGTAACAAAGTACTGCTTTAAATGTTTGATTTCTAATAGTTTCTCCGTCAATTTATTCACCTTCTCTCACTAAGACAGGTTTTTGATACGTATTCGCCAGCGTCCGCATTTTCGCTTTTACCGCTTCAGGCGGCTCTACCTTTGGCGCATCAGGATGAAGCAGCCACGATTTCACATAATGAGTATCGGAAACCTTAAACATTGGCGGCTCCTGTTCAAAATCAATTTTCATCGCATATGAGCTCCGGAGCGCAAAGGCATCTCCTTTTGGAGGATTTGTCAAATCAGGCGGCGTGCCCGGGATTGCCGTCAGCTGTTCGTCTCCTGAGCTGTCAAGTGTCGGCATGGATGCCAGCAGCCCCCAAGTATACGGATGTCTCGGATCGTAAAAAATTTCGTCTACCGTACCGGTTTCTACAATCTGTCCCGCGTACATGACAGCGACCCGGTCAGCAACGTTAGCCACAACACCGAGATCGTGAGTGATAAAGATGATGGACGTGTCGATTTTCTTTTGCAATTCTTTCATCAATTCAAGAATCTGCGCTTGGATGGTCACGTCAAGAGCAGTTGTCGGCTCATCGGCAATTAACAGCTTCGGATTCGCCGCAAGTGCCATCGCAATGACAACACGCTGTCTCATCCCGCCTGAAAACTCGTGCGGAAATTGGTTGACCCGTTTTTCCGGCATTGGGATACCTACTAAATCAAGCAGCTCAACAGCACGTTTTTTCGCAGCTTCCTTTGAAATGTTTTCGTGTTTAAAAAGCACTTCCGTAATTTGTTTACCGACTTTCATTGTCGGGTTTAAAGAGGTCATCGGATCCTGGAATATCATTCCGATCTCTTTCCCCCGTACATTTTGCATCTCTTTTTCGGACAGCGGCACTAAATCCTTGCCGTCAAATAAAATCTCACCGCGTTTAAAATAACCCGGAGGCATCGGTATCAGCTTCATGATCGCTTGAGATGTCACACTTTTTCCGGAGCCTGACTCCCCGACGATTGCTAATGTTTCTCCTTTATTCAGATGGAAATTCACTCCGCGGATCGCCTGGACCTCTCCGCCGTATGTTTTAAATGAAATCGCTAAATCTTTTACTTCTAATAGGCGTGTCACCCGTATCACTCCCTTATTTACGTAACTTAGGATCCAATGCGTCTCTTAATCCGTCGCCGACAACGTTAAAACCAAACATGGTAATGCAGATAAAACCGGCAGGGAAAAACAAACGCCACGGATAATAGGTCAATGCAGGCAATCCGTCAGAAGCCATCGTTCCCCAGCTTGCAAGAGGAGCCGGAACACCAAGCCCTAAATAGCTTAAAAAGGCTTCTGTAAAAATCGCGGTTGGAACAGTTAGTGTCATCGTGACTAAAATAGAGCCCATTGCGTTCGGCACGATATGTTTAAACAGCAGACGGGATGTTTTCGCCCCGAGTGTCTGCGACGCAAGCACGTATTCCTGGTTCTTCAGCTGCAGCACTTGTCCGCGAACGATTCTGGCCATATTAATCCAGCCCGTAATCGTCATGGCAATAATAATCGTTAACAGCCCTTTCGGAAGAACGACCATCAGCAGGATAACCATTAATAATGAAGGAACAGCCCAAAGGATATCTGCGATACGCATCATAATCTCATCTGTTCTGCCTCCGCGGAACCCTGAAATACTGCCCCAAATAACACCGATCAGCAAGTCAAGAACAGCGGCTGCGACACCGATAAAGATTGAAATTCGCGCACCTACCCATGTACGGACGAAAATGTCCCTTCCTAGATCATCAGTCCCGAACCAGTGATCCTTTGAAGGCGGCTTATCCGCATTTAAGAGATTGGTAGTCGAATAATCATATTTTGAGAAAACAGGCGCAAAAATCGCCATGAGAATAATGAGAACAATAATAACAAGCCCGACCATCGCAAGCTTATTGCTGCGGAAGCGTAACATCGCATCTTTCCAGAGGGAAAGGCTCTTTTTACTTATTTTCTCAGCATCGCCGGCATTCGCTGCGGCTGGTTCAAACATGTTTTTTGGAATGTTCTGCATGGCCTAGGCTCCTTTCTTTGCTTTGGAAAGCTTAATTCTTGGATCAATAATGCCGTATAACACGTCTACGATTAATACACATAACAGCAGGATGACACTGAAGAACACCGTTACACCCATAATGACTGTATAATCACGGTTTGTAATACTGTTAACAAAGTGTGCACCAAGCCCCGGGATACCAAAAATGGTTTCAATGATAAAGCTTCCAGTTAAAACTTGAGCGGCCATAGGGCCCATATATGTAACGACCGGCAACAGCGCGTTTCGGATGGCGTGCCGCACTGTAACTGCAGGACGCGACAGCCCTTTTGCTTTCGCTGTGCGAATATAATCACTGTTTAACACTTCGATCATGCTTGAACGGGAAAGTCTGGCAATAAACGCCATCGGCATGGAAGCAAGTGCGATGGAAGGCAAAAAGGTGTATGACCAGGACTCCCACCCCGCGACCGGAAACAGCTCAAGCTTCATGGAGAACACATATTGCAGCACAGCCGCCATGATAAAACTCGGAACTGAAATACCAAAGATCGTTAAAATCGCGACGGTATAATCCTGCCATTTATTATGATAAAGGGCTGCAATCACCCCAAACAGTACACCAAACGCTAAAGCGAGGAGAATAGCTTCTGCTCCAAGAGTGAATGAAACGGGGAAACCTGAACTGATCAGGTCATTGACACTCTGACCTTTATATTTAAATGACGGTCCGAAATCCCACATTGCAACAGATTTCAAATAGCTCGCATATTGTACAAACAGCGGCTTGTCCAAGCCATAATGCGCATTTAAGTTTGCTTCAATTTCAGGCGGAAGCTTTTTCTCACCTGAAAACGGCCCGCCCGGTGCTGCTTGCATTAAGAAGAATGTCACGGTTACAATCACAAATAATGTGATGATCATATAGACTAAACGTCTTCCGATATATTTTAGCAAGGGGGAACACCTCCATGGTTTTTACTTTTTTATACTCCATCAGTAAGAAAGGTATATGGGGCTTTTTTCCCCATATACCTTGAGGTCTTTTATTTTCAGATAAAGCCTTATTTAAAATATGCGTTTCTGAAATAAACCTCACCAGTACCTGGCATGATAACACCTTTTAGGTTTTCATCCTGTACCCAAGTATCAGTATAGAAATAGATTGGGGCTACAGGCATTTCATCAATGAAAATATTCTCTGCTTTTTTCAGCAGTTCTGCACGTTTTGTTTTATCTGTTTCAGTTTGTGACTGGTTCAGAAGCTTTTTGAATTCTGGATTTTCCCAGCCGGTATCGTTATTTCCTCCGTCTTTGTCACGGAACAGCTCAAGGAAGTTAATAGGATCATTGAAGTCGCCAAGCCAGCCCATACGGCCGACTTGATAATCTTGGCTGTGAAGCTTATCAATATATACATTCCATTCTGAGTTATCAAGCTCAATATTAACGCCTAAATTTTTCTTCCACATTTCTTGTACAGCTTGCGCGATTTTCGCATGTGCTTCATCCGTATTATAAGACAATTTGATTTTAGGCAGGTCAGATGCCTTGCTTAAGCCCATTTCTTTTAGGCCTTTTTCAAGGTATTCTTTTGCCGTTTTGATATCGTTGTCTTTGAAGTATCCTTCTTTATTATCTTCAAAGCCCTTCATTGTCGGCGGAACTGCGGCCATTGCCGGGATTTGCTCGCCTTGCGTCACGTTTTTAACAATTGATTGGCGGTCAATTGCATAAGTTAAAGCCTTACGGATATTTACATTGTTTAATGGCTTAGCTTCTGTGTTAAATTTGTACCAATACACACCTGCAATCGGCTCAACATGTAAAGAACCGTCTTTTTTCAAGCTAGGCAGAGATTCAGTCGGAAGCTGTCCGAGCGGCATACCGGCCCAATCAAGTTCACCAGCTTGGAATTTTTTAAGTTCAGTATTGTTGTTGTTGATCATAACCATATTGATTTTCTTCAGTTTGACTTTGTCTTTATCCCAGTATTGATCATTCTTTTCAAGATCGATAGATCCGCTGTGTTTCCATGCCGTCATCTTAAATGGCCCGTTTGACACATAATCGTCTCCGGCATTTGTGTTCCACTTTTTGTTTTTCTCTGCAATTTTTTTGTTAATCGGCATATAAGTATAAAATGCTGTTAATTCAGTGAAGTATGGAGTCGGGTTGTTTAGTTCAACCTTTAATGTCTTATCGTTTTCCGCTTTTACTGCCACATCATCAAGGCTGCCTTTACCGGTATTTGCCGCCTCAGCACCTTTTATGTAGTAGAGCTGGTAAGCGTATTGTGATTCGTTATTAGGATCAAGCGCCCATTTCCATGCATATTCAAAATCTTGCGCTGTGACAGGGTCACCGTTTGACCATTTGGCATCATCACGAATCGTAAACGTATAGGTTTTTCCATCTTTGCTTGTTTCAATTTTAGAAGCTGCGCCTTCTTCAGGTTCACCATCTGCATTAATACGTGTCAATCCTTCAAAAGTCTGACGGATAACCCCGCCTGATACCGAGTCATTTGCCAATCCGGGATGTAAGGAGAACGGCTCAGTTTTAATATTAATGTTAAGAGTCGTCTTCCCTTTGCTGTCTTTTTTCCCATCACCGTTTGAACCGCTGCCGCCAAAGCCGCATGCGCTCAGCACGAGAGTGAAAATGAGCATTAACGTGACAATCGACCAACGTTTTTTCATATCCACAAACCCCCTAATAATCATTTTTTCAGCTCCTTACGGCTAAATCCTCAGAAATATCAGACAAATGAACCTAAGTTTACATAACTTTTATTCTGTTCCGTCTTTTCTGATTATTTTTGTAAAAAAGCTGTAACAATAGAGTGAACAAGTTCATTATAATGAAACAAATTCTTTATTGCAATATTATTTTATCAATTTAAAATTTTTAAACTTCGTTAGTTTTTCTGCCAATAACGCGATATCCTTCTGCCGTTTAAAGCATAAATTGATTAAAAACTATTTTAGGAGTTTCCAATCCATATTGCTTTATACATATAATATCTGGCTGTTTAACTGCTGAGAGCGGTTATCATTTGGGCGATTTATAACTGTTCTTTTATTTATATCATTACAATTTTCATGCAAAAAGAACGTTTTTTCAGGATGACAATTGGTTATAATTGATTTATAATGAAGCAATCAAAAGAAAAGCTTGCTATGAAAAAGAGTAGTACACATTTCACCCGTTTGAAGAGAGTCTGCGGTGCTGGGAGCAGATAACGGGCAATGTGGAATGGACTTTGGAGCAGCTGACCGAACCAAAAAGTAGGCTCAGCCGGAGCAGTCTCCGTTACAAACGTCAGAGTGATTCCATTTTAATGGAATAATCAGGGTGGTACCACGGTTCATTCGTCCCTTTTTTACAGGGAAAGAATGAGCCTTTTTTATTATGTTCTAAGAAATGAGGTTGATTTTCCAATGAAACAGACGATTTTTTCAGGCATCCAGCCAAGCGGTTCCGTTACACTCGGCAACTACATCGGTGCAATGAAGCAGTTTGTCGAACTGCAGCATGATTATAACAGCTATTTTTGCATCGTAGACCAGCATGCGATCACAGTGCCTCAGGATCGGCTTCAGCTGAGAAAAAATATCCGCAGTCTGGCTGCGCTTTATCTAGCTGTCGGTCTCGACCCTGAAAAGGCAACACTGTTTATTCAATCAGAGGTTCCCGCACATGCACAGGCCGGTTGGATGATGCAGTGCGTCGCTTATATTGGTGAGCTTGAACGAATGACTCAATTTAAGGACAAGTCAAATGGCAAAGAAGCTGTTGTCTCGGGCCTGTTAACGTACCCGCCGCTGATGGCTGCAGACATTCTGCTGTACGGAACAGATCTTGTGCCTGTCGGCGAGGATCAAAAGCAGCATCTTGAGCTGACCCGAAACCTTGCAGAGCGATTTAACAAAAAATATAACGACATCTTTACAATTCCGGAAGTCAAGATTCCAAAAGTAGGCGCTCGGATCATGTCTCTGACTGACCCGCTGAAGAAAATGAGTAAATCTGATCCGAACCAGAAATCTTTTATAACATTGCTGGACGAACCAAAGCAGCTTGAAAAGAAAATCAAAAGCGCTGTGACAGATTCTGAAGGTATTGTAAAATTTGACAAAGAAAACAAACCGGGCGTTTCCAATCTTCTTACGATTTATTCAATTCTCGGCAATACGACGATTGAAGAGCTTGAAGCGAAATACGAAGGAAAAGGCTATGGCGAGTTCAAAGGTGATTTGGCAGAAGTGGTAGTCGGTGCATTGAAGCCAATTCAAGACCGTTATCATGAACTGATTGAGTCCGAAGAATTAGACCGGATTCTTGATGAAGGCGCTGAGCGGGCGAACCGGACAGCAAACAAAATGCTCAAAAAAATGGAAAATGCCATGGGTCTCGGCCGAAAAAGACGATAACAAAAAAACCGCTCTTGCGATTTGCAAGAGCGGTTTTTTTAATTTACCTTTGATTCATTTTCTATTTCCCAAAGCTTCTCGAAAAAAGGCTGTCCTTTGATCAGGTTTTCGCAAAAAGCCAAATGCTTGTCCGACCAGCCTTCAATGGTTTCGTTATACAGCATGTCCCAAATCTCTTCAAAGCTCATCCGTTTGATTTGTTCGTACATATGCGGGTTCCACTCTGTGTACCAGTAGCCAATCTCCGCACGGTTTTTCAGCCCTTTTAATTGATCCAGCGCCATAAACATAAGCTGCTTAATTTGCCGCTCTTTTCTCGTTAATCCTCTGACGTGCTCTGGTGCCAATGATAAGATATGATATTCTTTTGAAGACTCCAGCTTCTTCGGCTCAAATTCATACGTTTCCGGCTCTACATCTTTCACCATTTCATACACGAGCTGCTCCTGGCGCGGAATAAGGCGGCTTTTTCTGACAGGGATCGTGTAGCCGATTGTATCAACAGCCAAAATGCCGATTCCGTCCGTCACAACAAAACAATACTCCAGCTTTGTGCGTTCATGATTTTTGCGAATGTACGATTTTTGATGAACCTCTTCAAGCAAATCTTTTGGAAGCTCTGACAAATCGTTTTCTATGTAATGAAACAATACTGACGGCACCCTTAAGAGAGGCACCTGATCCAAAAGCTCAACCGTATCTTCCTTGCGCCATTCATGAAAGTGGCATACATTGTAGCCATTTTCTTCCCCTTCAAACCAATTGACCCACACATCATGAAGAAATAACATCTCTAACCCCTCACTTTATAAAAACTGTTGTCCACAGTATAGGCAAGGTGCAGAGAAATTATTCCATAGAGATTGAGGAAATCTGGAATAACTGGGTTTCTGTTATAAACACAAAAAGCAGACTTCCTCGTATATTTTCTGACAAAGGAAATCTGCTTACTCTAGGAATTCGTTACATTTTCTAACGAACATGATTTTCATTTTTATTTAATATTTTTAGGATCAAGAGCATCCCGCAAACCGTCTCCGACAAAGTTGAAGCACAGCACGGTAATTAAAATAAATAGCCCGGGAAATAATGGGTACCACCATGCTTGAATCATCACTGTGAAATTTTGTGCGTCTTGAAGCATATTTCCCCAGCTTGCGATTGGCGGCTGAATCCCGAAGCCTAAGTAGCTCAGCGCGGACTCAGCGAGAATAACTGAACCTACCTTTAATGTTGCTGACACAATAATCGGTCCTAATGCATTGGGGAGAATATGTGAAAAGATAATTTTGTGAGTCTTCGTTCCGATTGTTTTAGCAGCCAGAACGTATTCCCTTGAACGAAGCGATAGAAACTCTCCTCTTACCAATCGTGCCGTTGTTGTCCAACCGGTGAGACAGAAAATTAAAATTAGTTTGTCCACGCCAGGCTTAAAAATGGTAACCAGCGTGATCAGCAAGAAAATATCCGGAATGGATAATACAATGTCGACTAAACGCATAATGACAGCGTCGACAATACCTCTGAAATAACCTGCTAACGCCCCTAATACAGTTCCGATTAAAATAGACCCGACTACAGAAGCAAAACCGACCAATAAAGAGACGCGCGCTCCATATAAAATCCTGCTGAAAATATCGCGGCCGAATTTATCCGTTCCCATCAAATGTTCAAGGCCCGGCGCTTTATACTTATCAAGCAAGCTTTGCTGTTCTTGGGGGTAAGGTGCAATCAAAGGAGCGAAAACAGCCGACATAACAATGATAAACAGAATGACGGCACCTAGAATGGCCAGCTTGTTTTTCGAAAATTTTTCCCAGAAGATCTTGGTCATCGTCTCTGGTTTTTTCGAAATGTTTTCTTTTAGTCTGATCTCCGGCGAGGGAGTTGTTTGCAGCTCTGACATCTCTGTTTCCCTCCTCTTAATATTCGATCCGCGGATCAACAATCGCGTAAAGGATGTCTGCAATGAGGTTTCCGACCACGACAAGCACTGCCGAAATCACGGTCATTGCCATAATAACCGGATAATCACGCTGGAATGCCGAATCGACAAACAGTTTTCCCAGGCCCGGCCAAGTGAAAATCTGCTCTACGACAACCGCTCCGCCGATAAATGAGGGAATCATTAAACCGAAGATCGTAATAACAGGCAATAGCGCATTCCGCAAGCCATGCTTAAATAGCACGCGATTTTCTTTAAAGCCTTTTGATCTGGCTGTTCGGATATAGTCTTGGTTTAATACATCAAGCATATTTGACCTTGTATATCTCGTTAAGCCAGCCATATCTGCCGTAGCTAACACAAATGCGGGTAATAACAAATGATGAATCCGGTCTAATAAGCTAAAATCCGTGTTAAGAGTAGCGACTCCCCCAGTTGGGAACCAGCCGAGGTTCACAGCAAATACCATAATTAAAATCAGACCGAACCAAAAGTTCGGAATGGCTAAACCGATAAATGAAGTAAATGTAATGCCATAATCCAGTTTTGAATAAGGTTTTTTTGCAGAAATCACACCAAATGGGATTGAAATGATCAGCGCCAAAATCGTCGACACCAGCATAAGGAGGAGTGTGTTAGGCAGCCTTGCTATAATCAGCTCTGAAACAGGCGTTCCTTTTCTGATAATGGACGTTCCGAAATCCCCTTGAACCATATTGCCGAGCCACTTTAAATATTGAACGTATTCCGGGTCATTCAGGCCGTATTTTTCAATAAACTGCGCTCTGTCTGCCTGGCTGATGGTAGGGTCCATCATAAGCGTCATCGGATCTCCAGGAGCCGCTTTCATAATGACAAAAGACAAAATTGTAATTCCTAATAAGATAGGAATCGAAGCTAATGTTCTTCGAATGATATATGTAACCATATTCTTGTCCCCTTTGTGGTTCTTTTTCAATATAGAAGGGGAAGGAAATTCGCTCCCTCCCCTTCAAGGGAAAATTATTGGGCAAGCCACCATTTTTCAATCTGATATAGTTCACGTTTTGGATGATACACATACCCCTCTAAGTTAGCTGGCATCGCCATATGGTTGTTTGGATAATAAAGGAAGGTATACGGCTGATCTTCAGCAAGCTTTTGGTAAATCTTCTCATACGCTTTAGAGTATTGCTCACGGTCACTGATCGATTTTGCAGCTTTCAGAAGTTTATCGACCTCTGGATTTTTATACCACATGTTATTTAAGCCTTTTTCAGACTGGCTTGAATGGAAAATATCGTAATGATCCGGGAATGTGGACAGGCTCCAGCCTAATACCATTGCGTCATAGTCCCAATTAGGGGCGCTGGTTTGCTCAACAAGCGCACTCCATTCCACGATTTGCGGCGTTACTTTAATACCGACTTTCTTCAGCTGCTCTTGAACAACAACTGCAATATCTTCACGCACCTTATTTCCTTGGTTCGTTTTCAGCGTAAACTCGAATTTTTTGCCGTCTTTATCTAAGATGCCGTCACCGTCAGTATCTTCCCAGCCGGCTTCTTTCAGCATCTTCTTCGCTTTCTTCACATTGTATTTAAATTTAGGCACTTCTACGCCTTTCGGATAGTTCCAGGAAGCCGGACTTTCCGGGATATAAGCGACCTCTCCGTCGCCATCCAATACAGTTTCCACCATCGTTTCACGGTCTAACGCTGTGGTAAGCGCCTGGCGCACTTTTTTGTCTTTAAAGAGCTCGTTTTTCTCATTCCAGCCGATATATGAGTAGCTCAGCGCCAAGTCTGTTACAACCTTGACATTATTAAACGATTCAGCTGTCTTATAATCAGTTGACGGAACGTTAAAGAAATCAATATCCCCCGCTTGAAGCTGGGCAACCGCAGCATTGGCATCAGGAATGATTTTATACGTGACACTGTCTAAATACGGACGTCCGTCATAGTAGTCATCATTGGCAACGAGCTTGACGTATTGCCCATCTTTCCATTCTTTAAATTTGAAAGGCCCTGAGCCGATCGGATTTTTCCTGTTAAATTCATTATCTTCAAGCTGCGCAACCGGTACATCTTTTAAAATATGCTCCGGAAGAATGCCGTAGCTGTCTAATGTATTGTTATAGAAGTTAGGGTCTTTGTATTTCAGGGTAAATAAAACCTCGTAATCTCCCTTTTTCTCTACTGATTTCAGCATTTCAAAGTTAGATCCGCGCTCACCTTTGTAATCCTTGTTCAGCGGGATGTTAAACGTAAATACTACATCGTCAGCAGTAAGTTCTTCTCCGTCATGGAACTTAACGCCTTTTTTGATTTTTACATCATATTTCAGACCGCCATCCAGCTCTTTGACACTCTCAGCCAATGACATTTTGACATTTAATTTTTCATCTGTTTTTGTTAAATAGCTGTAAATCATTTGTTCTATATCCGTACTCGATTCATCTGTTGAATATAATGAGTTGAAAAGTGTCGGGGCACCGATTGAACCAACAACCAAGTCCCCGCCCTGCTGCGGTTTGCCGGTTGATTTTTTCTCGCTGCTGCTTGACTTCGATCCCGAGCAGGCCGATAAAAAGATGGCCATCACCATTAATACACTTAGCATCATCAGTGCGGTTTTACGTCTTTTCATTAGATATTCCCCCTCTTGAAATGTTCGTTCTTCTTAGCTGCTGTTTATGTAGTATGCATACCCCCTCTCAAAGCTGTGCGGGCGACAGTTAGCTATAAAGGTGACAAGCCACAAAATGGCTGGGAGCAGCTTCTTTGAATTCTGGTATTTGTTCCTTGCATATCGGTTTTGCAACAGGACATCTCGTATGGAAAACACAGCCTTTAGGCGGATTGGCCGGGCTGGGCAGTTCTCCTTTCAGGACGATGCGTTCGCGTTTGACAGATCCTTTTTTTCTTGTAACCGGGACAGATGATAAAAGGGCTTGGGTGTATGGATGTAGCGGATTGTCATATAACTCATGCTTGTCGGTCAGTTCCATCATTTTGCCGAGGTACATTACTCCGACCCTGTCACTGATATGGCGGACGACACTTAAATCGTGAGAGATAAATAGATACGTCAGATTAAATTCTTCCTGCAATTCTTCCATTAAGTTGATGACCTGGGCCTGAATCGATACATCAAGTGCAGAAACCGGTTCGTCTGCAATGATAAGCTCCGGATTCAGCGTGAGGGCTCTCGCAATGCCGATCCGCTGACGCTGCCCGCCGGAAAATTCATGGGGATAACGTGAGGCAAACGACGGATGAAGGCCTACTCTCGCAAGCAGCTCTTCGACTTTCTCATTTCGTTCTCGCATCGTGTACATGTGATGTGTGTTAAAAGGCTCCTTAATAATAGAACGCAGCGTTTTTCTTGGATTCAGCGAAGCAAATGGATCTTGAAAGACCATCTGAATATTTTTGCGGACGTTTTTTCGTAAATTCTCCTCTGACAGATTGGAAATATCCTGTCCCTTAAAGAGAATCTGGCCTTCAGTCGGTTTGTACAGCCTGATCATCGTCCGGCCGGCAGTCGATTTTCCGCAGCCCGATTCTCCAACGATTCCAAGTGTTTCTCCTTTTTTTAAGGAAAACGAAACACCGTCCACCGCTTTTACATCACCAACTTTTCTTTGAAAAAAGCCTGAGCGGATCGGGAAATATTTTTTCACGTCCCGAAGTTCTAAAATTGTTTCCTGATTAGCTGCTGTCATGATTGTTCGGCACCTTCTTCCTCATATAAAAAGCATCTCACTGACCTTCCGCTTTTGTGTGTCAAAAGCGAAGGCTGATGGGTCCAGCATTTATCCATGGCTTTTGGGCACCTTGGAGCAAAACGGCACCCCGGCGGCAGATTATCTGGTGTCGGCACGCTGCCTTTAATCGCATTTAATTTATCAATCTCTCCATCTATGACGGGAATCGACATAAGCAGTCCTTCTGTATAAGGATGAAGGGGCTCTAAAAATAACTCATCGACTGAGGCATTTTCTACGACTTGTCCGCAGTACATGACAATCACTCTGTCGGCTGCTTCCGATACGACACCTAAGTCATGTGTAATCAGCAAAATTGACGTATCAAACTTCTGGCAGAGATCCTTCATTAGCTCCAGCACTTGGGCTTGTATCGTCACGTCTAATGCCGTTGTCGGTTCATCGGCAATCAGCAGTTTTGGATTACAGCTGAGCGCGATGGCGATCATTACCCTCTGCCTCATTCCGCCAGATAAACGATGCGGATATTCCTTCATAATTTGCTCCGCTCTTGAAAACCCAACCATCTTCAAGAGTTCGACGGCTCTTTGATATGCTTCTTTTTTCTTCATGTTTTTATGGTAAATCAGCACTTCGGTAATTTGTTCTCCGATCGTTAACACCGGATTGAGGGAGGTCATTGGTTCTTGAAAGATCATGGATACTTCGTTTCCGCGGATTTTGCAATAGTCATTTTCAGTGAATGAGGTGAGGTCCTTGTCTTCGAGTTTAATCGTACCGTCCATGATTTTTCCGCCTGAACTCTGGACAAGACCCATAATAGACAATGAAGTAATACTTTTGCCGGAGCCGGATTCGCCTACAAGCGCGACGGTTTCGCCTTTTTTGATGTAGAAATCGACTCCGTCCACCGCAGGGATCGGCTCCTTTTTTCTAAAAAAATAAGTCTTTAAATTATTCACTTCTAAAAGTGTGCTCATGCTAGCTCCCCTTTCCCCCTCTTGTCGTCAAACGTTTTCAAGAGAAAGTAATCCCTTTATTCAGAAATAATAAATAATATTGAATTATCGAAAAATTTTATAGTTGTATATTATTACAATCATTTTGCAAAATCAAGAATTTTTTAGGATAAATGTAATATTATTAACGAAATTCCATTATTTTATTCTATTAAAGCGTTGCTTTCAAAAAGGTTTCAGGAGAGATGGACAACCCTTCTGCTGTACTGGCTCTGTTCTCTGTTAAATATTTTTTTACAATATTGAATCCGACTGCGTATCCAAGCATTTTCGGCTGATATCCTTTGCCGTATAAAAGCTGATCGAACAATCGATGACCCCGTTTGATGTTCAGATGGGGCGCAATCTTTTTTTCGTAAAACACCTCAAGCTGCAGAGGGGTATACCAGGTGGTCCATTCAGCCGTTTGACTCTGGCCTAACCTCTCATAAACAGCATATTCTGCCAGCCCCTCCATGATGATTGTATCAAGTAATGTGACGTCTTTTTCCTCTTTTGTCATATGATCTAACCGGCAAACATGATGATATTCATGTGTCATAAGGGCTGAAACCGAGGACAATTCGATATCTGACGAGAGAAAGAGAAACATTTTATCTGGAAAGGCGAGCCCTGATTTTGACCCGAATTCTAAACGGATTCTTCTGTTTCGTTCATCAACCGGCAGTGCTACGATTGGCACGTCAGGTCCTTGCCACTTCTTTTTGAGGTACTGCTCCTCTTTTTGTATATGTCGGAAAAGCCCTTTTTCTTTCAGAATGGAAGACGTGCTTATTCCCTCTTTTATGTTTTTAAACATTCCGTGATGCTGCAAATGTCCCAAGATGCCTTTCCAGTCTTCTTTCTTCGTTCTTGAAAAGTACGGGACAATGTAATGCGCCAGATCATCTATTGAAGCGGCTTTTTCAAACCATTTGTATGTTTGTTCCACGCTCATGCTATTGCCTCCTCTTTTTTATCCTATGCGCACGAAAAAAACCGGCTACCCTTTTAGGGCAGCCGGTTTGGCGTCATGATTACTGATATTTTTTGAAGATTAGCGTTGCGTTATGTCCGCCGAATCCCAGTGAGTTGCTGAGAACATAGCTGAGATCCTGTCTGCGTGCTTCATCAGGCACATAATCTAAATCGCATTCTTCGTCAGGCGTTTCAATATTGATTGTTGGCGGGATCATGCCTTCTTTAATGGCAAGGATAGAGAAAATGGCTTCAATACCGCCCGCCGCGCCTAGAAGGTGGCCCGTCATAGATTTTGTAGAGCTTACCGCAAGTTTATAGGCATGCTCGCCAAAAACTGTCTTAATCGCCATTGTTTCATATTTGTCATTGTAATATGTGCTTGTGCCGTGAGCATTGATATAGTCAATCTCTTCAAGCGCAATACCAGCATCTTTAATGGCTTCTTGCATCGCTCTCGCTCCGCCTTCGCCATCTTGGGCAGGCGCTGTGATATGATAAGCGTCTCCCGTCGAACCGTAACCGACGATTTCTCCGTAAATTTTGGCGCCGCGTGCAAGTGCATGCTCAAGTTCTTCAAGAACGATAATACCCGCACCTTCACCCATAACGAATCCATCACGGTTTTTATCAAACGGACGGCTCGCAGTTTTCGGATCCGGATTTGTAGAAAGCGCTTTGTTGGCACTGAAGCCCGCGAATGACATTCTAGTCAGCGGCGCTTCTGTTCCGCCTGTGATCATAGCGTCTGCATCGCCGCGCTGAATCACTTTAAATGCGTCACCGATAGAGTTTGTTCCTGTTGCACATGCAGTTACCGTACAAGAGTTAACTCCCTTTGCTCCTAAAGCGATAGAAATTTGGCCTGTCGCCATATCAGGAATCATCATCGGCACAAAAAACGGGCTTACCCGTCTTGGGCCTTTTGTTAAGAAGATTTCAAACTGAGACTCAAGCGTTTCAAGCCCTCCGATTCCGGAACCAACCCAAACACCGACTCTCGGCGCGATTTCATCAGTAATTTCAAGACCTGCGTCTTCAACTGCCATTTTCGCAGCGACAACCGCATATTGAGTGAAACGGTCCATTTTTCTTGCTTCTTTTTTGTCCATGTAATCTTCAACATTAAAGTCTTTTAATTCAGCGGCTACTTTAGCCGGATATTCTTCAGAATCAACACGAGTGATCGGACCGATCCCGGACACACCGTTGATTGCGTTATTCCAACTTGTATCGACGTCGTTGCCAAGCGGAGACAATGCTCCGAGTCCTGTAACAACTACTCTTTTTTTACTCATCTTGTGTGCACCTCACCTTTTTTTATCGGCCCCAGCGGATTGCAATGGCGCCCCAAGTTAATCCTCCGCCGAATCCTACCATGACGATCACATCGCCATCTTTGATTTTACCGGCTTCCAATTCTTCTACTAGAGAAATAGGAATGGATGCGGCAGAAGTGTTTCCATATTTATGAACAGTTTTAGACATCTTTTCGACAGGAAGCTCTAAACGCTCACGTGCAGCTTCCATGATGCGGATGTTCGCCTGATGCGGAATCAAAAAGTCGACGTCCTCTTTTGAGAGTCCGGCTTTTTCAATGACATTTACGCATGATTCACCCATTTGGCGGACCGCAAATTTGAAAACTTCACGTCCATTCATGATTGTATGTCCTTTTTCATTCAGATACAAGTGCTGACCGCCTGTGCCGTCTGCTCCTAGTTCAAATGAAAGAATTCCTCTGTCATCACTGACTGGCCCGACTACCGCAGCGCCCGCTCCGTCACCAAACAGAACGGCTGTGTTGCGGTCTTCCCAGTCTGTAATGCTTGAGAGCTTTTCTACACCGACAACAAGGACATGCTTATAAGTTCCGGATTCAATAAATTGTTTACCCGTTACAACCCCGTACATAAAGCCTGCACAAGCCGCGCTGATATCCATGGCACATGCTTTCTTTGCGCCGAGCTGTTCTTGAATCATACAAGAAACTGTAGGAAATGACTGATCAGGTGTGACAGTCGCAACGAGAATCATATCGAGATCCTCAGCGGACACTTCAGCTTGTTCCAGCGCTTTTTTCGCTGCTGCAACAGCCATATGTGATGAATATACGTCATCAGCGGCAATTCTTCTTTCTTCTATTCCTGTTCTTGTACGAATCCACTCGTCAGAAGTTTCAACCATTTTTTCTAAATCATGATTTGTTAAAACCTTCTCAGGGATATAACGTCCAACTCCAAGTATTCCAGCTTTCATAAGGGAAGACTCCTTTATATAGTTAATTTAGAAGATCAATCAGGTTATGATCAATTATTAGTATCAGGTACTAATTCTATCTTATTTTTTTTCACATGGCAATATATTCGTCTAAACTATCGGTTCATCTTACTCATAGAGTATGGTATATGGAAAAGGAGGCGTATGCAGGTGGATGTGTTTTCAAAAATGATGTTCGGCGATAACGCCAAACAAAAAACAGAAAAAGAAGAAGTGCAGGAGGAGGAGGTTTCCCCGACAAACGAAGAAGAGACGATTGATTACATGTATATTATGAACCAAATCGGTTCGATTATGAACTCTCTCGATCAAATCAAGCCCGCTCTGAAGGAACTCGCGCCTATGGTATCCGCTATTAAAAAGAAAATCATGTGAAAAGCCACTTTCGAGAAAGTGGCTTCTTCTTATTCGGTTTCAGATTTCGCGTCGGATTTACCCAGCTCATAGGCTTCCGCCATTACCGTTGTAAATAAATTCATAAACGGCTGAATGGCCTCCATCGACAGCTCTATTCCTGATTTTTCAAGCTGCTCTTTCGCTTCAGGCAGATATTTCATTGCTATTTGCAGAAACTCAAGTGATTTTTCGTGCTGCATGTAAAGTCACCCCGTTACTCGTTTTTTGGCAGTTCACCTGTTTTGTTATATGTTTTGACCAGTTTGGCGATTTTTTTCTGAAAGGCTTTGTCCACAAGCGGACTGAAGGTTCCCATTTCGACAACTCGGCTTTTCAGATCGTAATAGTGATCGCCGCCTTTTAAAGTCTCTTTGTCGAATTGCTCAGCTATAATTTCATAGGCCTTGTCCACATTTTGCACCGTGCTGGTTAACACGGTGTTTTCGCCAAGATCGGATTGATCTGTGACATAGCCGATCGCATATAGGCCGTCTTTTTTGATTTGCTGAATGACAGGAACATTATACCCGTCTCCGGCAGGATACACAACATCCGCGCCTTCGTTCTTCATTTTTTGATAAAGGTTCACCGCAGTCGAATCATCATCCCAGTGATCCGTATATTTTGTATTCACTTCTATATTAGGATTTTCATACTTAGCCCCTTTTATAAAGCCGTCCACTTCTGGCTGCCATGAAAAAGAAGCGATGACGCCGACCTGATTGGTTTTTGACATATGGGCAGCGGTCATTCCGCCGAAAAAGCCGATTGCTTCCCCGCTGAGATGAACGCTTGTGACATTGTCCGCTTTTGCTTTTGCATTTGAAATCACAAACTGCATATCCGGATAGTCTTCACTGACCAAGTTAAATACTTCTTCATACTCACTTCCATGGCCAAAGAGGAGATTGACGCCGCGCTTATGAAAATCTTCAATCGCATTTATAATATCTTCATCTGTTTTTACGCCTTCTTTATAGTAGACGTCCACATTGTATTTAGATTGTATATTCAGTAATCCTTTATACCCTTTTGTGCCCCATACGAGGTCATTAATCGTATCAGGAAAGAGCATGCCGACCTTCTCAATTTTTCCTTTAAACGGAGTTTGTCCACATCCGCTTAATAAAAGGAGGACAGAAAAGATCATGACAAGCCTTGTGATCAAGTCATGTTCAACTCCTTTTGACAAGCTATCACATGTATTAAAATGATACGTTTATTGTATCTAGAAAACTCGAAACATGGAAGGTTTTTCTTAATATTTGTCGAAAATTGATGAAAATTGTCTTTTCCACCCGAGAATTTTTGTTTTCGCTTCATCTTTTGAAGTTTTTTTCGTGACTTGCAAATCAAAAATGCAATCTTTGCCGGTATCACGGCCGGGCTCAAGCAGGAATCTCAACAGCTCGTCAGCTACATCTTCTGTATAAAAGCCCTCTTCCTCCTGTTCTTCTTTCCACGGCCCATACATTTTAGGAAGGATCACCGCTTTTTCTGAACCTGTCTTTTCACGTTTCTCCCACTCTTTTCGGTCTTGTTCGTATACCAATACATAAGCGGATTTATATTGGTCCAAAGGCAAAAAGCCGCAGTCATATTGGATACAAATTGTATCATACTTTTGATCCTCAATGTGCTCAAGCTGCCGAAAGTGTTCGTTTCTTCCAAGCCACATGAGTCTTTCTTCTAAGTACATTTGTCTGTTTTCATCATCTGTTTCAGCCAAAACGACATCGACGTATATGCCTTCATCCATCATTCGCTCGCATAAAGAAAGGCCGAAAAATTCATCCGCCCCTACAATCAGCGTTGATTCCATTTCATCTGCCGCCCTTCCGGTTTTTCATTTATCCAAAGCAAAACAGCCTCCGCAAAAGAGAAGGCTATTGTTATTGTATTCTTTATAACTCTTTTTCATGCCTGTGAAAGAATTTGCAGATTGATGCATAGATCCTGCTTGGGTGCTCAAATAAATGAAACGTTATGTCAACCGGACAGCCTTGGTTTTGCTGCTGCTTTTCCTTAAATACTTCCGCATGCAGGCTGTACGGATACGGTGCTCCGGTCATCCGCTGCCATATATGAACCGGTACGCTGCTCGGATAGCTTTCGATTGTTTTATAACGGAGTGAAGCCGCTTCTTTTTCGGAGATTTCGTAGCTTTCCGATACCTCTTTCAAAAATTGTTTATAGAAAAATTTATTTTCTTTTTCTGATTCATAATGTGCCTGAAGATCGAGACAAGGATTCAACATCGCGGCTGATCGGATATGATCCGGGGAAAAACGAAGCAGTTCATCGGCCACGAGAGCGCCCATCCCTTCTGCTAAAATATGAATCTTCGGATTGAGTATTTCCTGCTTCAACACGAAATGTATCAGCTGTTTGGCATAGGTGACCGCTTTTCCCGCGCCCCAGTGCCTTCCGAACAGATTGCTGTTAAAAATGGTATAGCCTTCGTCCCTCAGCATATTTAAAAGCTGATTTCTGCCATAATGCTGAAGCCAAAAACTTGAATCATTACCGACAAAGTGGGTTCTGTCCCCGAGGACAAAGATGCCAAAGCCGTTCGGACGATAGGGCAGATGAATCACGTTATGCTCCGTTCCCAATTGAAAATACCTTTCCGTTATTCCCATCGCTTGCCCGCCTCCTTTCACACTTCATCTCACGCTATCTTATGTAAAAAGAAAAGAAACGAATAAGGTAAAGTCCTAGCCTTTCTATGTTTTGGCTATTATACCAATTGACGATATTTATTTTTTATATTTTACCATTAAAAATGTGACGAATCAGACTCTTTTGTCACCTCACTTTCTTCTAAAATTAGATTCCCCCTTCGCTTTATGTATGGTATGATAACTTCTAGAATAGAATGAGAAGGACGAGGTGGAAACGTGCGATTTATTATTGCTTTTATTTGGACGTTCCTTTTATCGCATATGGCATGCTATTTGATTGCCAGCATGAACAGTGTAGCGTATAACTTCACAACATCATCCGTAATTGCTGTCGTTTTATATGTGCTGATCATGGCGCTAGCAGCAATCATGCCTATGAACAACAATGCCAGCCAGCATTAATAAGCCAAAAACCCAAAACATGTATTGTTTTGGGTTTTTTCGTGATCACGGTTTTCTTTTATACGTCCACAGGCGGTTGTGATTAGATGTTTCAGGAAACATATCTCCTGCTGACAGATGGACCTTTTGCGGGTTTTTGACCATACTCCCCGTCTCGCCGATTTCTACGTAGATGCCGTTGTTGGGCGCTTTCTGCCCGGGCCGGAATTGATGCTGCTGTCCCACTGTTTTTCCTCCTTTTCCTTTTTCGTGTAGTATGCGCCTAAGCGGGTGTGAATATGTTTCCATAAAAAAACTGCTGAGACCGGCTCAGCAGTTTTTTCGGTTATTCCCCTTTGTAAAGGATCGCCTTTAACAGCGCTTTTTGCACATGGAGACGGTTTTCGGCCTGCTGGAATACAGCGGAATTCGGACCGTCAATAATCTCTGCCGTCACTTCTTCTTCACGGTGTGCAGGAAGACAGTGCAAAAATGTATAGTCAGGTTTAGCATGGCTGACAAGCGATGCATTCACCTGGTAAGGCGCGAAGACTGCGAGACGCTCTTGTTCTTCCGCTTCCTGTCCCATGCTTGTGAATACATCTGAATAAATGACGTCCGCATTTTTTACGGCTTCAATCGGATCAGCTGTAAGTGTAATGGAAGCACCGGATTGAAGGGCAAATGCTTTGGCTGCTTCCGCCGCTTCGTCTAACACTTCGTATCCCTTAGGCGAAGCAATCGAGATATCACAGCCCATTTTTGCGCAGCCGATCATCAGGGAGTGCGCCACATTATTTCCGTCACCGATATATGCGACTTTCACACCTTTGAGATCGCCTTTGATTTCCTTGATCGTCAATAGGTCCGCCAGCGCCTGGCAAGGATGATATTTATCAGTAAGCCCGTTGATGACCGGAATATCAGCGTGTTCAGCAAGCTCCTCCACCTTTTCATGCTCGAAGGTCCGGATCATGATTGCATCTACATAGCCCGAGAGCACTTTTGCCGTGTCAGCCACAGTTTCACCGCGGCCCAGCTGCAGATCTTTCTGGCTTAAAAAGAGGGCATTTCCGCCAAGTTGCGCCATGCCGGCCTCAAATGAAACACGTGTCCGTGTGGATGATTTTTCAAAAATCATCGCAAGGGTTTTGCCTTGAAAAATAGGCTGAATCTTGTTTTGTTTCAGTTCACTGGCTTCAGCAAGCAACGCGCTGATATCTTGTTCACTGAGATCTTTTAGCGTTAATAGGTCTTTTCCGAATAGATTGGTTTGCATTTCTCCCATATTCACTGTGTGCATGATGCCACTTCCTTTTTATAAAGATCTCTGAGGGAAACAGGGTGCGGACTGCCTGATCCGCTTTGCAAAAACGCCCGTACGGTTTCCTCTTCAGTAAAGACGGTAATGCCGTGTGTCATGGCTTCCAAACGCTCTTTGCGTGCTTCTTCAGAGCCGTTTAAATGGATATGGAGCGCTTTTTCATCCTGTTCCATCCAGGAGGCGAATGTGCCTTCATGAACCGTAAAGCCGGCGTTTTCCGCTAATGTCTTCAAGTCTTCCGGTCCGTTTTGCAAATAAATGCTTCCTTTTTGATTCCAAACACGCGTGTAGATTTTTTTCAACGCGCTGTCGGCGTCGTATGCAACACACATGCCTTCTCCTGTCGATTTCATTTCCGGTCCAAGCTTCACATCTACATCTTGAATCGCATGTGAGGAAAAGACCGGGAACTTTACAGCAACGCCGTGGTGATTTTGAACTGCCGGGTTTACATCTTTTAGAGATGCCCCCGCCAGCAGCCTTGTGGCGAGCGGAATCATCGGGACGCCCATGACTTTGCTGACGACCGGAACTGTACGGCTCGCTCTCGGATTCACTTCAAGGACGAGAATGGTTTCGTTGTCGATCACAAATTGGATGTTCATAATGCCTTTAAACGAAAGCTTTTGGGCAATTTTTTGAGCAGCATCTTTTATTCCCTGCTGCAGCTTGTTTGTGACGGAAGGCCCCGGGAGAATGGCGAAGCTGTCTCCTGAGTGGACGCCCGCCCGCTCAATATGTTCGGTATA